>CAZAMT010000292.1:0-5207 GCA_964486145.1 uncultured Bacteroidales bacterium | reverse complement strand
TGGAAATAATTTTTAATACCTTAAAACCTGCATTTGTTTTCAATTTTAAAATATCACTAAACCTCAGAAAAAATGAAATTTGCATCCGTTTGTTTATTCCTATTTGCTTTAAGTGTAAGCTCTTCAGGGCAAAATGTAAACAACATTCAGCTCACCCATATGCGTCAGGATGGAGGCCGAAGGGAAATAAACATTCCTGATATAGCGGGTTATAAAACGTTAAAATGTGATTTCCACATGCACACAATCTTTTCAGATGGTTCAGTGTGGCCAACAGTAAGAGTTGATGAAGCATGGGCTGAAGGTCTGGATGCAATTTCAATCACGGATCATATTGAAAACCAGCCTTCAAAAAAACACATTGGTGGTGACCATAATGCTCCGTATGAGATAGCGCTTCCCCGTGCAAAGGAAAAGAACATCATCCTCATCCGGGGTGGAGAAATCACGCGGTCAATGCCTCCCGGACATTTAAACGGTTTGTTTCTTACCGATGTAAATGCACTGGATACACCTGACGCCATGGATGCCATACAGGCTGTGGCTGACCAGGGAGGGTTCATTTTGTGGAACCATCCGGGATGGAAGGCACAGCAACCGGATAGCTGTTTGTGGATGGATATGCACCAGCAGCTTTATGATAAAGATTTGATTCATGGAATTGAGGTTTTCAATGAAAAAGAATGGTATCCGATTGTTCTTGACTGGTGCCGGGATAAAAATTTAGCTGTTATGGGAAATTCCGATATTCATGGGGTTAATTCCCATTATTATGATGTAGAAACCAATTACCGTCCCATAACCCTGGTGTTTGCCACTGAGCGCTCAGAGCAAGCAATAAAGGAGGCGATGTTCGCCAGGCGCACGCTTGCCTGGTTCGATAACAAACTTGCCGGGGATGAAGAACTTGTAAAACAATTGGTAAAAGCATCATTAAAAGTCACAGCAAAAGAAAATGCTGTCATTTCATTAAAAAACCTTTCCTGTATACCTTTTGATCTTAAAGATACACATGGTAAGCAACATCATTTACCCGCCGAATCTGAGGTTACAATTCCAACAGGTACTGCCAGATTTCGGGTACTGAACGTTTTCACAGGTTCAAGAGACAACCTGGCTATAACACTCTAATACCTTATCAAATAAAAAAATATCTCTTTTTTAAGGGCAAGGTTTGAACTATGCCCGCTTTTTTATTGTTTCTTGCATATACTTAATTATTTGGTATAACTTTGTTTCGTTGTACTGTTTATGTTACATCAAAAAATTTGAATAAAAAACGAATATATATAGCTTTATTACTGATTCTGGTATTTACGCTACCGGTTTTATACCAGTCATGGCACAATATACATCATCATCTGGATGAATTGCCATCAAATGTGCATCATCAATGCCATCTTGAAGCTAAAACCTGCCAACCGGCAGAATCGAAAGGTTATGCCAATGCTCTGGATACGGAACATTGCATCATCATGGAATACGAGTTTTCCATACAAGATTTACCGGCAAATTTGGCAGGATGCACCGATGACATTTCATTTCACATTCATTACAGAAATTATCCGCACCCGGGATATTCCAATTTTTACAAATCATCCAAATCCCCCAGGGCTCCTCCTGGTATCTTTTTCACTTACCACGCTTAATTTATTTCTAAGGTTTTTTTTATTTGTAAACGAACAGTCATGAGATTGTTTTTCGGGTTGTTTGTTGTTATATGGCTTATTCCATTAACTGCATTCAGCCAAAATAGTTATACGTTTTCCGGGAAGGTGATGAATGAAGGTAATAATGCATTGCCCGGTGCCACTGTTTTATTGCATCAAAATGGCCATATTACAGTAACGGATCAAGACGGTATGTTCAAAATAACTGGTTTGAGAGAAGCTCAGTACAAATTCGAAGTTTCATTCCTGGGGTATAAAAAATACCAGGATACCATTCAGGTTAATAAAAACATACACCTAACCATACAACTTGAACGTGCAGTGCAAACCCTTCAGGAAGTGGTTGTTACCGACCATTATACTGAAAGACGTAAACGTCAGGAAGCACTGAACATCGAAGTGGTCAATGATGCATTTCTGAAACAGAATATGGGAGGGAGCCTGATGGAATCGTTAGAGCGACTGCCCGGTGTGTCAACCATTGGTATTGGATCCGGACAGGCAAAGCCGGTCATACGTGGTTTGAGTTTTAACCGCGTGGTGGTAACTGAGCATGGGATCAAACATGAAGCCCAACAATGGGGGGCTGAGCATGGCCTTGAAATCGACCAGTATGCCATTGACCGGGTTGAAGTAATCAAAGGCCCTGCTTCCCTTACTTATGGATCAGACGCTATTGGGGGTATTGTGGATATCCGGCAATTTAAAATTCCTGAAGAACAGACCGTGGGTGGCAAAATAGATGTGACAGGGAAAAGCAATAACGCATTCATGGGTGCATCAGCACATGTATTTGCCCGGCGTAAATCACTGCACATCTCTGCAAGATATACCCGGACTGATTTCGCAGATTACCGTGTGCCAGCCGATAGTGTGGATATATATTCGTACCGGGCACCATTGCATAATAACCGCATCCGTAATTCAGCCGGACAGGAAGAAAACATCCATTTTTCTGCCGGATACTTCAGCCAGGATTTTTCATCACGCTTTTACTTCAGCAACCTTTCATCACAGACGGGATTTTTTGCCAATGCACATGGACTGGAACCCCGCCGTGTTGATACTGAATTGCATGATCATTCGGACAGGGATATTCAATATCCTTTTCACCAGGTGAAACATCTGAAAATTATAAACACAAGTGAATGGAGAAAAGAAAATGCACACATTCAGGCCGAACTGGGCTTTCAGCACAATTTCAGGCAGGAATGGAACCAGTATGTTGATCATGGGTTTATGCCCGGTATTTTTCCGGAAAACATGCCCTTCCCATCTGATTTGGAGAGAGCGTTTGATAAGTATATTTATTCAGGAAACCTGAAAGCCGGGATTCAATTCAATGACAGGATTGAGGCTGTTTTGGGAGTAAATGTCCAGAATCAAAACAACAGCATCAATGGAAGGGGATTCATTATTCCTGCATTTCGGCAATGGAACACTGGTATTTATACATACGGAAAATATCTGTTTGCCAACAATAGCTTTTTACACGCCGGGTTACGTTACGATTACGGAAACGTTGATATTGACAGATATTCAGACTGGTTTCCAAGCCCTGTAGTAAATGAAACCGGTGATACATTGGTGAGATATTTGGGAAGGTCACCTCAATCGCGAAGGCAATTCCACAACCTTACATGGTCATTCGGTGTCAATCATAACCTTGAAAAGGTTTCTTTTAAGGCTAATCTGGGAAAAAGTTTTCGTATGCCTATTGCCAAAGAACTGGCTGCTAACGGTGTTAATTATCACCGGTTTAGCTATGAGGTTGGTGATCCCGATCTTTCCCCCGAAACATCCTATCAGTTGGATGCAGGAGCAGAATTAAACTTACCGCGGTTTGCCATCGGGATCAGTCCGTTTGTAAATTATTTTACAAACTACATATACTTAAATCCAACTTATCGTCATGACCGGCTTTATGGTAATGGCAACCAAATTTTTAATTATACCCAGGCTGAGGTGCTGCGGTTTGGCGGTGAAATACACGCGCATTACAACATACTAAAACTGCTGACACTTGGGTTGATAGGTGAATATATTTATGCTGAGCAATTGTCAGGTGAAAAAAAAGGGTTTACCCTGCCATTTTCACCACCGGCAGAAATATTGGTTAACCTTAAATATACCAGGCCCGACCTGTATTTTATTAAAAATGCTTACCTCTCAGGCGATTTTAACATCATTGCCAGGCAAGAACGAATTGTTCCGCCAGAAGAGGTAACGCCAGGTTATCAGGTATTCCATTTGTCGGCTGGGGGCGACATCAGTGCATGGGGCCAGCTTATCTCTGTTCGGCTTCAAATACAAAACCTTTTGAATACAAAATATTTTAATCATACCAGTTATTACAGGCTGATCAATGTCCCTGAACCGGGCAGGAATTTCATCATGAATATTTCCATACCCCTTTCAGGAAAATTCAAACAAGAGTAAATATGTTTAACCATGTCTGCTTAAAAAACAGGCATTAAAATTTAATATTATGAAAACGAAATTATTTTTAATTGCTATTGCTATCACCATGGGACTGTTTTTTACCTCATGTGAAAAAGATATTGCCAAACCAGTTATTGACTTAACCGAGTTGGGCTATGAAAACAACAAAATCGGTTATGCAGGCACCGACTTCCACATTGAAGCCGAAATCGTGGCCGAAGGGAAAATCGATAAAGTAACCGTGGAAATCCACCCGGAAGGTGAGCATGAGCACGACGAAGAAGGGGATGAGCACGATCATGAAGGTGAATGGGAAGATGAGTTTACTTACACCGAATTTTCGGGTTTGAAAAACACCAACTTCCATAAACACATCGATATCCCGGTGGATGCAGAACCCGGGCATTACCATTTCCATTTTATCGTGACCGATATGGAAGGGAACCAAACAACTGTGGAAGACGAAATTGAGGTTAAACTCCCGGACGATGATACAAAACCGGTAATTGATGTATCCTCAGCCCCGCAACAGGATGAAGTTTTTAACGATGGTGCAACCATCACCATTTCCGGTTCGGTTAGCGATAATAAGGCCCTGGGCGGCATGTACATCGGGCTTGTGCGTGAAGACCAAAACTTAGAGGATGCTAAAGTCAATGCGAAAAACACGATCACCCTGTTGCATACGCATGACTTCGACAGTCCGGTTTCGCACAGTTTCTCAGCAAGTATCAAGGTAGGTGCCGAACAGGATAATAACATAACACCCAAAGACATTACCGGTGATATCGCATGGCAAACGGCCAATTATTATATCCTGGTAAAGGCCAAAGATGCTTTTGGCGGCAACTGGGAATTCTCAAAAAAGTATACTATTAAAATAAATTATTAAACGCACCTTAAATGCAGGGCATAGGCACGATGGCACAAAGGCCCGAAGAAAATACGAACCTGTTCGGTTTTTTAAGAGCCTTCGTGCCCTCATGCTCTGTTGGTACATCATAACTTTTTACATCTGCGGAATAAAATCATTTGAAACCATGAAACAGACCATGTCTGAGATAATTACTGAGGCACACTGCGCTTTCGCATAGC
>CAZAMT010000291.1:0-5263 GCA_964486145.1 uncultured Bacteroidales bacterium | reverse complement strand
TATAATGCAGTTTAAACGTCAATCATATTATTTTACTCGGTCAGTAGTGAAAAAATATATTGAAAAACTTGTTTGTAATAAAAAAGCAAACATAATTAAGATAAGATAAACACAAGGCCATAAACAATATTCGTATTGAATTGGTACATACCTACATCAATAATGAAGGTTTGTCCTTATATTTGTGATCTATCAAAAAAACATTCATTATGAGAGATTTATTCTTTATACTATTTACCTTATTTTATTTTATGACCTTGTCAGCTCAGGAACGATTTTTCCCGGATGAAGAATTAATGCCTGTCGGGGCATATTACTATCCCGAACACTGGGACGAAGGCCACTGGGAAAGGGATATTAAAAAAATTGCCGAACTTGGTTTTGAATTCACTCATTTTGCTGAGTTTGCCTGGGGAAAGCTTGAACCGGAAGAAGGAAAATACAATTTTGAGTGGCTGGATAAATGTGTATCGCTGGCAGCAGCAAACGGATTAAAAATCATCATGTGTACCCCCACACCCACCCCTCCTGCCTGGCTCACACATAAACATCCGGAAATTCTTATTGTAAATGAAGATGGCACAAAATGGCAGCATGGCACCCGTTTGCATGCCAACCAAAATCATCCGTTATACCGCAAATACATCGGGAAAATGGTTAAAACCATGGCAAAAAGATACGGAAATGATGAACGGATCTGGGGATGGCAGGTTGACAATGAGCCCCACTTTGGCAATCTTTACGATTACTCGGACTACGCCCTTGATGGTTTCCGACAGTGGTTGCACGAAAAATATGGTTCCATTGATCGTTTAAACGAAGCCTGGGGAACATCATTCTGGAGCCAGCAATACAATCATTTTGATCAAATTGAAATCCCAAGTGATATCAGGGGAGGCTCAAACCCACATGCTAAACTCGATTTTCAGCGATTTACTGCCGATGCACTGGCTGCATCGATCAGGTCTCAGGCAGAAATCCTGAATAATACCGTGTCAGAAAATCAATTTGTTACTACCAATTACGCCTATTATAAGTTTTTACCATCGGTGGATCCCTTCAAAAATCGCGATGATTTGGATTTTGCGACACACACCATGTATTTGTTAAGCACATTCTTAAATTATCCGGAAGGAGAGCTTGCTCATCGCCTCGGAAGTGGGCTGGAACTCGCGTTTTCAAACGAGCTTGCCCGTTCAGTGAACGGATACACCGGCATCATGGAACTTCAACCTGGTCAAATCAATTGGGGAAAATGGAATTCGCAACCATTACCTGGTGCTGTGCGCATGTGGATATGGCATAGTTTCGGTCTTGGTGATAAATTTACCTGCACCTATCGCTTCAGGCAACCGGTGTTTGGAAGAGAACAGTACCACAAAGGAATTATGGAAACCGATGGTACTACCCTGGCCCCGGGAGGCAAGGAATATGTGCAGGCACTCACAGAGATTAAAAACCTGCGCAAAAAATATAAGCCAACAGCAGTTCCTGAAGAAATAAAAAGCAGGAAAACTGCTTTCCTTTGGAAGCAATCCAATCTCCTCGATTTGGAAAACACCAAACATAACCAAAGCTGGGATACCTGGCAACATTACTACACCTATTATGAAGGACTGAAACGCCTGGGTTGCCCGGTTACCTTTATCACGGAAGAAGAGGAATTTGATCTGAAAGAACATCCTTTCATGGTAGCTCCAGCTTATGTGCTGGTTAATAGTAAAATTATCAGTAAATGGAAAACATATGTTGAGAATGGAGGCCATTTGATTTTAACCACTCGCACAGGTATGAAAAACGAACATGGTCATTTATGGGAAGCCAGATTACAAAAACCTATCTGGGATCTTATCGGAGCTGATATTGATTTTTATGATCACATGCCTCCCGGTAAAATGTCAAATGTAACGATGGATGGAATTTCTTACCAGTGGAACATTTGGGGAGATATCTTAAAACCGAAAACACAAACAGAATCATGGGCCACTCATACAGACCAGTTTTATAAGGGGGAGACAGCAGTAACACATACTAAAAAAGGAAAAGGAACGGTAACCTATATTGGTGTTTGGTCAGAGGACAAAGAACTGGAAAAACAAATACTTCAGAAAGTTTATTCAGAAGCCGGCGCAATAGTTCTTAACCAGAAGCCTTATGTGTTTACCGAATGGAGAGACGGTTTCTGGGTAACAGTAAATTATACATCAGAGATAGTTGAAGCACCTTTACATGAAGGATCTGAACTCATTTATGGAAACAAAACCTTAAGTCCGGGTGAAGTGGTTGTTTGGAAAAAATAATAAAAAGCCTGTTACTACTTAAACTTAATCTAAATTATATAGATACTTAACATATTTCATGTGTATTTATAGCATAACTGACTTCAAATGTGTTAATTTGAAACAGAAAACCTTGTAAATAACAACACCATGAAGCAGTCAGTTAATCGACGAAATTTTTTACGTTCTTCCGCCCTTGGTGCTGCCGGAGTATTTACTGTATCTTCTGTAAATGCTGCAAATAGCAAATCACTAAAACATGAAACAAAGGAAAACAATTTTATTTACCGAACCCTTGGAAACACCGGATTGAAACTTCCAATTGTGAGCCTGGGTGTTATGCGTGTTGATAATCCAAAACTTGTAACTGCTTCGTTAAATGCAGGATTGGTGCATCTCGATTCAGCGCACGTATACCAGGATGGAAGGAATGAAGAAATGCTGGGTGAACTATTACAGGATTACGATCGCGATTCATTTGTAATATCATCCAAAATACTGACCAGGGATGTAGAGACAACCGAAGAATTTATAAAAAAATTCGAAATCAGCCTGGAAAGGTTGAAAATGGATTATGTTGATATATTGTACCTGCATGCATCGAGCAGTCGTGACCATACACTTGACGAACGATGGACTGATGCTCTGAAAAAACTAAAAGAACAAGGTAAAACACGTTTTATTGGTGTTTCAACCCACAAAAATGAGCCCGAAGTACTCCGTGCTGCGACTGAAAGCAAATTCTATGACATTGTCCTTACTGCCTATAATTACAGGATGGAGCATTTCAAAGAAGTGAAGCAGGCAATTGCCGAAGCAGCAAATGCAGGAATTGGGATCATTGCAATGAAAACCATGGCCGGTGTTTATCTGGACAAGGAAAAAACAAAAAAAGTAAACACCAAAGCTGCTCTAAAATGGGCATTACAAGATGAAAATGTACATACCTCCATACCAGGTTGCACCGCTTTCGAAGAACTGGAAGAAAACCTTGAAGTTGCCCAAAATATTGAATTCACGGAAGAGGAAAAAAAAGACATTGAAACAACCGGAAGGGATATATCCATGTTTTGCACAGGATGTTCAGATTGTGAAAAACAATGTCCGCATGGTGTGCCGGTACCCGAACTGATGCGCGCTTATATGTACACGTATGGGTACAAAGACTTGGCATTGGGAAAACAGGTATTGAATGATCTTGATGTCAATGACCTGGCATGCAATTATTGCGATGAATGTGTAGTTAAATGCAGGAGTGGGTTTAATGTCGCGGAAAAAACAAGGGATATCATTCGTTTGAAGCAGGTGCCGGATGATTTACTGGTATGAGTATTTGTGATATTTCTTTATTGTTCCAACAAAACTACCAAACATTATGAAAATGATTTATAGCTTGCTTGCTTCATTATTCGCATTAAGCGTTATGGCAAACAACAACCCTTTTCCCGAAATTGATGGCTGGACAAAATCTTCTGAAATACAAACATATGAAGCAGATAACCTTTGGGATTACATAAACGGTGCAGCAGAAAGTTACCATGCCTATGATTTTGAAGTACTTCATGTTTGTGATTATAAACAGTCAGAGGAAGTTTATGTTACGGTTGAGATTTATAAGCATGCTACACCTGAAAATGCTTTTGGGATCTATTCCGCTGAACGCCCGCGGGTTTCTGATTTCCTTGAAGCTGGTGCGGAAGGATATTATGAACCTGGCATTTTAAATTTTATCAAAGGCGGCAATTACATTAAAATGCGTTCAGCGGGAGAATCATTGAATAAGAAAGACATGGTTTCGATTGCTACTGCTGTTGCTGCAAGCCTGAATGGATCCGGGGAATTACCAAAAGAACTTCAGCTTTTTCCTGAGCAGGGGAAAATTCCTCACACAACTTTATTCGTGGGAGAAAATTTTATTGGTTACTCCTCTCTGCATGATGCATACATTGCAGATTACAAAGTTGAAGACGACGAATTCCGGGTATTTGTTATTGCAAGGAAAACGGAAGATGCACTTGATGAATTATTGGAGGATTACATCTCTAAAAGAACGGAAATGGAAAAGCTCCCCTTAAATGAAATGGTTCAAATAAGTGATCCGTACAATGGCACAATTTATATGTTGAAGAAAGGGAATTATGCACAGGGGACTATCAACCTGGAGGATCGGAAAACTGCTGAAAATGTGCTTAAATAAACTATTAATTAACCGACTTCACGGTATTCATTTGATCACCCTTTTATGTTATGTATCTTTTTCATGTTCTGACAGCACTAAAATTGCATGTGCAGGTGATAGCATCACCTATGGGTATGGGTTGAAAAACCCGGAAAACGAATCCTATCCATCAATACTAAATAAAAAACTGGGAAATGCATTTAAGGTAAAGAACTTTGGACATTCTGGTGCAACTGCTTTAAAAAATTCGGACTTACCTTACTGGAACGTGTCTGAATTTAGAAAACTAAAAAAATACCAACCTGATATTATTATTCTGTTGCTAGGCACTAATGATGCAAAAAATTACAATTGGCCTGGTCGTGAAAAATTTCGAATGAATTACAAGTCACTCGTTTTGGAATTTATATCATTAAAATCAAAACCGAAAATTTACCTCGGTATACCTCCTCCGATATTTGGTGAAACGGACATCATAAATAATGATATCATTGTTCAGGAAATTATTCCGGTTATTAAAGAGACAGCCATCAGTTTAAATGTGCAGGTAATTAATTTTCATGAAGCATTTCGTGATAAACCCCATCTGTTTCCTGACAATATCCATCCAGGCAAAGAAGGTGCAAAAGCAATGGCCGAAATTGTTCTCAGAGAAATAACTGACGAATAAATTGTATCCTCTTAGAGATGAAATGTCGATTAAAACATGCCTTCAACATCGATATGAAACAATTATTCATTCCACATTAATACCCAAATTGAGCGATTTGCTATCGCAAATCTGCTCAATCGACTGAACAATTGT
>CAZAMT010000290.1:0-5282 GCA_964486145.1 uncultured Bacteroidales bacterium | reverse complement strand
AACAATGCTTTTTTAAAACCAGGAGATTGATTCAATTTGACCAGTGAAAAGGAAATAGTAATACCGTTAGACGAAGCTGCAGAGTATGCCAGGATTAGGGCAATAATGATAACAGTTGTATATATTTTAATTTATTTGATCGTTTGGACAGGTCTGTCCGCAATTCTAAATTATTTTTTCAACTTTTTGAGGAACATCGTCACTGAATTTTCTTTTTCCTTTGCATATGCAATAGAATTGATTTCACCGGTTATAGATTTATTTTCCTTGTTTGACTATCCGGTTTTATTTGTTATTGGGCTGGCAGCAGGGATATTTTTACATGAACTTTTGCATGGCATACCGGCGGCAATGTTTATTAAAAGCGGATTTAAATCGGTTCGTTTTGGCGTTTATTGGAAATACCTTACACCCTATACACATTTTAAGGAAGCTTTACCTTTAAAGAAATATAAAATCGTTCTTCTGACTCCGGGAATTTTGCTTGGTATCATTCCGGGAATTGCCGGAATAGTGATGCAAAATTTTGATGTGATGATGTTTGGAGTTGTATTTACAATTGGTGCCCTGGGAGATTATATGGTTTATAAACAGGTTAAACGCATGAATAATAATACATTGGTGAAGGATCATCCGAAAGGTATGGGTTTGATTTTACTGGAATGAAACAGACCATGTCTGAGATAATTACTGAGGCACACACGCGCAATGATTAAAAAGTGTGGCACACAATCAGACTGGTCACAATTTTTAAACACATGAAAGAAGATACTTATGACATTGATTATTAAACCGACAAGCTTGTGTTTTTGCAGCGTCATTGATTTCGATCAAATTCTTTCTGGAATGTCTTGTAACATTGCAAATTAACAGTATATTCGCCTGCTTAAATTATTTTCAAATCTTAAAATCTATGTAGCTGAAAATGAGAAATTTTGAACCTGGTAATTTGCTTCAGGGAAGCACCCTCGAGGTAAATAACCCCCAAAAATCGGGGCTGGTTATTGGTAATCGAATTCCAAAGGATTACTTTATTACTAAGGGAACCGGTGAAAGCGATATAGCAGTTCATGCAGGTTCGTATCATCTGGCCTTAAAGTCTGCAGGAATTGAAATGGCAAATATTATGACGTATTCGTCAATTCTTCCTGCCATTGCAAATAAAACCGAAAAACCTGAAAACATTTTACATGGCTCTGTTATGGAGACCATTATGGCAGTGTCAAATGGGCAAAAAGGTGAGCGCGTAAGTGCTGGAATTATATATGGCTCTCTGAATAATCGTGATACCCGTGAAAGATACGGTGGGCTCGTGTGCGAGCATAATGGAAATCATACATTGCACGAACTGACAGATTTACTCGGAGCCAGCCTGAATGAGTTATACATCAATGGCTTCCAGGAAAAATACACCCTGGATGATATTGAGATTATTACCGAATCATTTGTACCCAAAAAAAATTATGGTTCGGCGCTTGTTGCACTTTGTTTCACGAGTTATGTGGTACCGATTATTAGCTAAGGTTTCAATATCAATAAAGAATAGAAAATCCTTGCTTGTAAAACAAGTGAGGATTTTTTTTAATATACCTGCGTTTTTACAGAATTGAATGTTATTTTTGAAAGAATATTTTTTGCTATGTATACCATTTCGAAAGCCATATGGAAGTATGATAGTGAAGTCGTTCTTGAATTGATGGAACAATTGGTAAAGGAACTGGCAGATAAAAAATCCAGGGTCAAAACCCTTCGTTTGGGTAAAATTTTGCAGGACATTATTGAGCATCAGGATACGTTTGTATCATACCTTGCAAAAACCGAAGATAATGAACCTGTTGCAGTGGTTAACCTGATGGAATCAGTGTCGGTTTATGCAAACGGCAGGTATGGTATTATCTCCGAAATTTATGTAAAACCCGGCTGCAGGAAAGATGGTATCGGACGCATGCTGATTGAAAAGGCAATACAACATGGAAAGAAAAAAGACTGGAACCGAATTGAAATTACCGCTCCCCTTGGTGACCATGCCATTCGATCAGTTATTTTTTATGAAAACATGGGCTTTACACATTCTGGCCCCAGGCTTAAGCTTTTACTTTAGTCCATTTCACCTGTGCCACTTTCGCCGGCATTCGTCCGGTTCCGCATCCATAGCAATTTTTTGTGTCGACAGACAGTGATCCGGGAGGTAGCAGGGTTCAGTGAATGCAATATTAGGCGCTATTGTGGTGCATTTTTATGTCACTTTTTATGCCAATTCGAATTTATCACTTTTTGGGGTTACTCTTTTTCCAATAAATTCATCTGTGATTTCATCCAATGTTTATGTTTTAATTGTAATTTCCAATTGTATTTATTTATTTTTTTGTAATTTGTTGCCTTCCAAAATGCTCTACAACATTGTATAAAAGGATATTTTTCGATTGATGTAACGTACTATCAACCAATAAAATACTTCAGATGAAAAGATTTGTATGTTTACTTATTGTTCCATTCTTAACGTGTTGCGAAGAAGTCAGTGATGAACCGGATACAACTTATGAAGTAGTTTCTCCGGAAAATCCGCAGCCCAAAGGAAACAGAATGTTTGGCATCAGCATGTCGGAAAGCAGGGACGGGTTTGAAGCATCCTATGCCAAATTAAAAGAAGCAGGTACAGATATGGTTGAATTAAATATACCATGGAATGCGATCGAAATCTCCGAGGGAAATTATACAGATCCTTATGGCTTATTGGCAGCCACCGAGTTTTATGGCCATGAAGGGTTAAAAGTATGTTTCAGTATTGCTGTTATTAATACGGTTTCCTGGGAAATTCCAGGTTACCTGTCGGATGTTTCACCTGATTCACAAGGCTTTATTTCAGCGTTTAACAACATGATTGACTGGTTTATGGCAAATATTCCCGACAATGTTAGCATACCAGGGTTGAGCATAGGTAATGAAATTGATCTTGTATTGACTTCGGATGAAGACTGGAGCCGGTACACTGTATTTTACAGGGAAGCTGTTGACCATCTTAAAAAAAATTATCCGGAGGTTCAAATAGGCGTGAAAACAACGGTCATGAACGGTATTTTCACCGAATTGAAATCGAAAGTGATGGCAATTAATGAATATAGCGATGTCGTAATGTTGAATTATTATCCGCAAAATGATAAATTTGAAGTGAAATCACCGGAATCCGTTCATGTTGATTTTCAGCGCATTGTTGATGAGTTTCCAAGTCAAAAAATATGGATGACTGAGATTGGCTACCAGTCAGGGAGTAATTATTGCAAAAGCAGTGAAACCCGGCAGGCTCATTTTTTTCATAACATGTTTACAGCCTGGGATAATCATAAAGAAGAAATTGAGTATATCCTGGTTGATTGGTTACATGATCAGTCAAATGAAACCATTGAGGAATGGAAAGGATACTATGGAGATCAACCAGCCCTGGTCGAATATCTGAGCACACTCGGTGTTCGGAATTTCGATGGCACAGATAAAGCCGCGTGGTTACAAATACTTGAAGAGACAAAAGTTAGAGGATGGTAATTTAATGTTAATATAATCAAAATGTTATGCCAGGAGTAAGTAAAATTAAACACAAAGGAAAAGAAATACTCTTTATTGATTATAAAGGGTGCAGGAGCGAAGAAGAAATGGTTGAGATTTTAAAACAGGCACAAAAAATCATCATTGATGATAACAAGGAATATTTGCAGCTAACCGATCTTACCGATGCATTTGCAACACCTTCGTATATGAAAGAAGCAAAGAAGGTTGCCAAAGATACTCCAAAGCTTGCCAAACGCAGAGCAATTGTTGGTATTAACAGCCCGGGCAGGAAAATTCTTTTGAAAGGGTATAACCTTATCCTCGGTAAAGAGGCCATTCGACCATTTGATGACATGGAGCAGGCAAAAGACTGGCTTACCGGGGATTAAACCCCGAAAATTTTATTTATTGTCCGGTGGGTGAATTTTTTATCACCATCAGCATAAGGTTTTACGGCCTGTCCGGTGCCTTTTAATTTCCACTTATAAATGAGCAATCCTTCCAAACCAACCGGCCCGCGAGCATGTATTTTATTCGTGCTAATACCCACTTCAGCTCCCAATCCATAACGATAGCCATCACTAAATCGGGTGCTGCAGTTCCATAATACATTTCCTGAATCTACCAAATTCATAAATTTGGAGGCTTTGCTTTTGTCAATGGTTACAATGCTATCTGTGTGGTGCGAACCAAAGGTATTGATATGATGGATAGCTTCAGCCAGTCCGGAGACAACCTTGATCGATAAAATGTAGTCGAGGTACTCCGTTTTCCAGTCTTCTGCAACCGCTTTGTGAATGTCAATGTAATTGATGGTTTTTTTGCATCCCCTTAATTCAACGTTGTTTTCATCAAATGCTTTTTTCAGTTCAGGCAGCAGCCGTGGAGCAATATCCTCGTGTACCAGCAAAGTTTCAAGCGCATTGCAAACTGCTACATACTGAACCTTGGAGTCAACAGTCAGGTTAACAGCCATTTCTAATTCTGCATCGCTTTCAATATACATGTGGCAAATGCCATCGGCATGTCCCATCACGGGTATATTGGAATGATCCATGATGTATTTTACAAATTCATTTGATCCTCTTGGAATAATTAAATCAATGGATTCATCCAGGTCAAGCATTTCATTCACTTCTGCACGACTTTCAAGCAATTGAATCCATCCTTCGGGCATGCCACTTTTCACAGAAGCTTCACGAATTATTTCCGAGAGAATCCGGTTGGTGTTTTTGGCTTCACTCCCACCTTTTAATAGTACAGAATTACCACTTTTCAGGCAAAGCGTCGAAATCTGAACAAGGGCATCGGGCCTTGATTCAAAAATCACACCGATAAGTCCAATCGGACAGCTGACTTTAAACAATTCCAACCCGTTATCCAATTCCTTTGCAGAGAGTGTTTCTCCAACCGGGTCAGGAATATTGATCAGGCTGTGAATACCTTCAATAACTCCATCCAGTTTTTTATCATCGAATTTTAATCGCTTCAGAAGGGGATAAGCCAGATTATTCCTTTCACTCTCATCCAAATCCATTAGGTTGGCTGTTATGATATCTTTTCGTTTTTCATCGAGAAGACGAGCAATTTCATTCAATGCCGTGTTTTTGTCTTCTGTTGTTGCACCAGCGAGGAAAATGGATGCTTCCTTTGCCTTTGTTGCAAGCTCTTTAGTTTTCATGGTAACCTGATTTAGCCTTATTAATTAACTTCGTTGAACTCCCCGAAAAAATATCGGG
>CAZAMT010000289.1:0-5288 GCA_964486145.1 uncultured Bacteroidales bacterium | reverse complement strand
CAACTGCTCATTGTGATGTGAATCTCTGTTTTTTTATTTTAATTCGCAGGTATAATTGCAAATCATGACCAACTTGTCTTTAATAATTTCACATCTTGAGAAAAAATGGCTGGAACGGTTATTTAATTTTGTTAAATCATTGTTTGAAGGCCGCCATCTGAGTTCACACGACCATTTTCATCATTTACGGGTATGGTATTTTACGAAAGATTTATTGCAACAAGTGCATTCTGAAACAGAAGTAAACGAATTATTTGTGCAGGAACTGATGTTTGCATCTTTTTTTCATGATACCGGACTCACCCGCACCCTTGATTTAAAGCATGGAATGGAAAGTTATCTTATTCTTCAGGAAAATATTGATGAATTTCCGGGGGTTGAAATTACCAGCCCATTGAAAGATGCTATCGTGCATCACGATGATAAAACCAGCAAGGTTATCCATCCAAATGATGTTTTTTCAGTACCCCTGTTACTGGCTACTGCTGATGATCTTGATGCTTTTAATATCATTGGCGCTTACCGGTACGCAGAGATTTATCTGTTACGAGGCGTACCACCAACAAATTTGGCCGGTGAAATTCAAAAGAATCTGACCAACCGGTTTCAAAACTTTTTAAATGTATTTGATGGATTTCATGGTTTAATCAGTGAGCAACAAATAAGATATCAGCGAACCTACGATGTTTATCATCAGGCCTCCAATGAATTTTTGAAAACGCTGGATCAATTGATAACAAACGAAAAGGTCTCTATTTATGATCTAATGGCGATGAATAACCATCCAAATCACGAATTGCGTACCTTTGCTAATAACATAAAAGCAGAATGGGATACATTCGATAAGATTATCAATAAGCATGAGAACTGAGAAAGATATTATTTCTGCACTTGAACTACCAGATGATGCATTGTATGGCATTCATGCGCTTCGTGCAAAGGAAAATTTTCCTGATCAAACACGTTTTCACAGGGAGTGGTTTATGGCAGCGGGCAAAGTAAAACTGGCCTGTTATCTTACGGTAGAATCTTACTACAAAGCAATTGAGAAAAAGTATGAGAAAAAGAGTGTTCCCATCCGGTTTATCAATGATGAAATTCTCAAAATGCTTATCCATTCCGCAACAGATGTTTCCGAAGGTTTACATTTTGATCATTTTATTGTACCGGCCATTTCCGGTGGTGCGGGCACAAGTATCAACATGAATGTAAATGAAATTATTGCGAATGCAGCATTAATGAAAATGGGATTAAAACCGGGTACATATTCCATCATTGATCCCATTGAACATGCCAATATATATCAGTCAACAAATGATGTAATCCCAACTTCGTTAAAACTTACTTTATTAAATCTTTTAAACCGGCTGGAAGAAGAAATAAACCATTTGCGGTTCGCAAACGAAAAAAATGAAAAAAAATACCGGAACGCTGTGAGAATTGCTTATACCCAAATGCAGGAAGCTGTGCCATCTTCATATGGCCGTTTACTAAGTTGTTATAATGATGCGCTTTCTCGCGATTGGTGGAGGGTTTCAAAATGTTTTGAGCGAATTAAAGTTATAAACCTCGGGGGAACCGCAGTTGGAACAGGCATAACCACACCACGCTATTTTATGTTGGAAGCACCCCAAACATTACAGCGTATTACGGGACTGCCACTTACCCGTGCTGAAAACCTGTCGGATGCAACAGCAAATCTTGATCCGTTTGTTGAGGTGCACGGTATTTTAAAGGCACATGCTGTGAACCTTGAAAAAATGGTGTCCGATATTCGATTACTTTCATCAGATCTGGTATCTCAAAAAGAAGTGGAAATACCACGGAAGCAAACAGGTAGCTCCATCATGCCGGGTAAAATTAATCCGGTTATTCCTGAATTTGCAATTAGTGCTGTCCATAAAGTTTATGCAAACGATATACTGATTTCATCGCTTTGCGGACAGGGATGCCTTGATTTAAACCCTTATATTCCGACCATCGGCCATGCCCTGATCGAAAGTTTGAAATTATTAATCGCCGCAGACCAGTCGGTGCAGGCACATCTTATATCAGGATTAAAAATTCACCAGAATACGGCGCTGGAAAAATTGCTTCGAAGCCCTGCAATCACAACAGCCCTGTTGCCGCATATTGGTTACAAAGCAGCCTCCGAACTGGCCGTTGAAATGAAAAAGAAAAATGCTTCGATTCTGGAGGCCAACAGCAACCTCAAAATCATTCAATCACGAAAGCTGGAACACATTTTGAGGCCGGAAAACCTTTTAAAGGAAGGATTTACAATGAAGGACATTACTGGAGATGAGTAAAGGCAGAGAGTTAAAACCACATATCGGAATATTTGGTCGTAGAAATATTGGCAAAAGTTCTATCATCAATGTACTGACAGGGCAGGATGTTTCCATCGTTTCTGATACTCCCGGAACTACAACCGACCCCGTTAAAAAATCTGTGGAAATTCCGGTTGTAGGTCCTGTGATTATCATTGATACAGCCGGTATTGACGATGTCGGTTCACTCGGAACAATGCGGATGAAACGTACCAGAGAAATCATCAATCAAATTGATTTTGCCTTGCTCGTCATTTCCGGAAATCAGTGGGGAGAATTTGAGGAAGAGTTATCATCAGAATTCTATAAGGCCGGAGTTCCATACATTGTCGTGCACAACAAACGCGATATTCAGGAGATCCGGAACGAATGTGAATCTTTATTGAAGAGAAAAGGCATGAAGGTTGTTGATTTTTCAGCCATAGCACCCAAAAACCTTGAAATTCTGATTGATCTGATTCGAACGGAAATGCCTTCCACAGCTTATAAGAAAAGAACATTGCTGGGCAATTTGGTTTCATATGGTGACATCGTCCTGTTGATTACCCCTATTGATATTGAAGCGCCGGAAGGCAGGTTAATATTACCACAGGTGCAGGCTATACGTGATTTACTTGATAACGACTGCATTGCTGTCGTTTTGAAAGAGAGAGAGGTTGATGCTTTTCTCAAAAACACGAAAATACATCCGAAACTGGCAATTACTGACAGTTCCATCTTCTTAAAAGCCAGTGCATCGGTGCCGGCCAGTATACCTCTAACAGGCTTCAGTGTTTTGTTAGCAAGGTATAAAGGTGATTTTGAGCATTACCTTCAGGGTACACCAAAAATTTCAGAACTAAATGATGGTGATCGTATTTTATTGCTGGAATCCTGCACGCACCATGTTTCTTGCGATGATATCGGCCGTGTAAAAATTCCCCGCTGGCTTGCACAGTTTACAGGAAAAAAACTGACTTTTGATACCGTATCGGGACTAACCAACCTCCCCCGGCAAGTGGACGAATATGCATTGGTTATTCAATGCGGGGGGTGCGTAATAACACCAAAACAAATCATAAACAGGTTAAAACCTGCCGTGGATGCTAACATCCCTGTCACCAATTATGGAATGGCCATTGCTTATATGCAGGGCGTGTATGAGCGCGTTATCGAACCGTTTGTTGGAAAAATGAGTGCAAGTGACGATTACGTTTAGCAAATAAGTCACATGTAATCTTCGATTTTACTACTCATCAGCTTTTGTTGAGATACGAGCGTGTCGTAAGCCAGTAAAAGCATGATAGTCAGAAAGAGCGCGATAAACCCTGGAAGACCTGTAATGCCTGTAGTTAAATCGTTTCCTCCTTTAATTACCATGATGGGTATGCCAACCGAAGCATTCAATGTTCCATGCATCACGGCAGCAGCAATAACCGATTTTGCCTTCAAGGTAATGTAAATAAAAACCGGAGTTAATAATATGCACCAGACGGTCATCATCAGTACTCCCAGTTGGGGGTGTTCTGGATAGTTATGGCCCAGAAGGATCAACGGTGCATGCCAAATCCCCCATATTAAACCGATAAACAATGAAGCTTTCCAAAACTGCATGTGTTTCCACTCATGCAGAAGATAACCACGCCAACCAGCCTCTTCGCCAAACCCAAACAGTGCATTCAATGTAGCTCCGGCGAACAATCCATGCAGCAGGGCCATCCAGATAGGGTGAAAAGATTTTTTGACTTATTGCAATAAGGAGAGGCCGGAGATGATTGTTTTCTGTTGTATCTTTGCCTGCGATGGCTGAAAACATAAAAGAAATATTCAAATTCAGGGATTTTTCACTCGAAAATATCATGTGCCTTCTTCGTTCAGAAGGGAAAGAAAGAGGGTTGCTTTTTCAGGAAGCAGCAGGCATAAAAAAAATAATGGTTGAGGACAAGGTTTATTTTCGCGGGCTTGTTGAATTTTCAAATATTTGCACCAAGAATTGTTTATACTGCGGGATAAGAAAGAGCAATAAAAGTGTGAAGCGTTATAACCTCAATGATGAGGAAATTCTGGATTCAATCAGATACGCATATGACCATAATTTTGGATCTGTCGTTTTGCAATCGGGAGAGAGAGATGACAAAACATTTGTTGAGAGGGTTGATTCCTTGCTTAAAAAGATACAAAAACTGAGCAATGGCAACCTGAGAGTGACCCTTTCAACAGGAGAACAAAGTCGTGAAACCTACCAGCGCTGGTTCGAGAGCGGAGCACAACGCTACCTGCTGCGCATTGAATCAAGCAATGCCGACTTGTTTGAAAAAATACACCCCGAAGACGATCGGCATTCTTTCGAACGTCGATTACAATCACTAATTGATCTGAAGGATATTGGATACCAAACCGGAACCGGTGTAATGATTGGAATGCCATTTCAAACCCTGGAAGATCTGGCACGTGATTTAATCTTTATGAAAGAATTTGAAATTGATATGGTAGGCATGGGACCATACATTGAACATAAAAACACACCACTTTATCAATATAAAGATGAATTATTGCCTCTACAGGTACGTTTTGATCTTGCTCTCAAAATGATAGCAATTCTTCGGCTGATGATGCCCGATATCAATATTGCTGCTGCAACTGCCTTACAGGCTATCGATAAAATCGGAAGAGAAAAAGCCATCAAAGCAGGGGCGAATGTGATCATGCCCAACATAACACCAGGCACTTACAGAGATGATTATGCATTATATGAAAACAAACCCTGCACCGATGAAAATCCTGAAGATTGCTCAGGATGCCTGGAGACAAGAATTTACATGACTGACCATGAAGTTGCTTTCGGTGAATGGGGTGATTCCGCGCATTATTCAAATCGAATGAAAAGTAAGCCCTGATTTGCACCTTGAAAATGAGGCAATGTTTGCAACTACGATATGCTTCAATAAACTTCTCAATGCTTATCATGAAATTATCTGG
>CAZAMT010000288.1:4127-5319 GCA_964486145.1 uncultured Bacteroidales bacterium | reverse complement strand
GTGTGCCTCAGTAATTATCTCAGATAACTTGTCCGACAATTGTCGGATGGTCTGTTTCATCTTTAAAAGATATTAATTTATTTTTCTTTTACCAGTTTATAATCATCCATGGTAATAAAAAAATCGTTCATAATTCCGTAAATATCGAACCATTCCCAAAGGGTGATTTTTCGCGGGTTATTGGGGCGTTCCACCCATTTTCCGTCGAGGTACACCGGTGCAGGAATTTCACGCGTTTGGGCCCAGCCGGGGTTTTTCAGAATAGCCACCGCAGCCATGTCGAACAGCGCCCTGCCGGGAGGATCGCCCCACATGCCATACTGCTCAAACAGGTTAACCGAATAATCGCCGAAGTTGCTAAACTCGCCTCCGTGCCGGCCCGTAACCGGATTGGAAATTTCAGGTCCTTTTCCCGGCATCCGGTGCAGAATCTGGTCTTGAGAAACCATTACGGCCGCCGTTCCCGAGGGTTTTCCATAGCGCACAGTCACTATTTCGAAAGGCACATCCACATCCAGTATATAGTTCATGGATTCAATGTCCCAGTCCTGGTTGTGCTCGCCTGGTTCCGGGTAATTGGAACCCAGCCATACAATTTTCACTTTTTTGGCAATGGCAGGCTCTTTCACCAGGGCCAGGGCGATGTTGGTGAGTTTACCCACCGGAAGCAGCACCAACGTTTGGTTGCGGCTTTGCATAGCCTGTTCGATGATAAAATCAACCGCTTCGTGGCCGTCAAATTTAGGTTCGCCCAATTGATTCTTTATTTCTTCGAACGATCCGTTGGCGCCGGTTTTGAGTGGTATTTCATCATACAAATTTCCACAAAGCTGCATCACCCGTTTGGCCTCTTCATAATGATCGCTCACATCCGAATCTTCAGAATATCCGGAGGGTGCGCTGGTGGCATTCACTGTAACGCCTTCCACTTTAAAATGGTCACCGCTAAACAGCAGGTAAGCCAGGGCGTGCTGGTCGTCCACTTCGTTGTTGGCATCGGTATCAAAAATAACCGGGATTTTATCGGTTTCCTGAGTATCGCATGCATTAAAAAGCAGGGCTAACATGAATAAAACCGGTATGAGCCCTTTACCAGAACCTTTTTTTAAATTATCTTTTTTCATTTTTATTTAATTTTTTTTATTTATTAACTTTAAAAATAAACCGTTTATATTTTCTTAACACCGGGCTG
>CAZAMT010000288.1:0-4027 GCA_964486145.1 uncultured Bacteroidales bacterium | reverse complement strand
TTTTTATTTATTAACTTTAAAAATAAACCGTTTATATTTTCTTAACACCGGGCTGCCATCATCTGAAACTTCCAGAATAATATGAATATCCTTATCCGAACTATCAGGCACTGTAAAATGTGCATGAGGTGAAGTTTCGTGAACGATTTTAATGTATTCCCCCATTCCCGAAGGATCCGGATAATGCCACCACCAGTAATAAACTGCATCGCCATCGGGGTCGGAGGCTGTAGCTTTTAATTCCACTTTCTGACCCGGCTTCACGGTTCCCGGAACCGTCACTTCCTCAACAACCGGCGGATGATTTGCTTCTTCGAAAGATTTAACGCACCAGTCCATGCGGGCTTCAAAATCGTTTTGCACGGCAGGAATCCATCGCCAAAGTGTTTTTTGCAAGTTATTATCATCGGTTGCATCACTCCAGTAATTGCCTTTCACAGAATGATAACGACCACCCCAACCTCCCAGCGAATAATCTATATACGCCTTTAAACCATTATCAACAAAATTCAGAAATGCCGGCGTATCACCTTCACTAATGTTTTTTTGCGGATACCAGGCACCAAGCGGGCCGTGATTCGTTTTCACATTATCTCTGAGCCATTTTTCGCTCATCAAAAGCGGATACGGATTATGCTTTAAGGGTTCTTTATCGTGGTAATTCCAGGTCATGTGAAACGCGTTGTTTTTGATGATCTGCACTTCCGGCATATTATTTACAATCCAGTCTCCGGCTTCATCCTGAAAAGTGATGGCAATTACGCGCACCTTTGAAATGGTATTTTTATACTCATCCGGATAATTCTTTCTAAATTTCCAAAGGGCCTGAGCCACCGTATTTGCACCACCCCAGCAGTTTATATGCAGCAAATTGTCTTTAATTTTTAAAAGTTCCGTTAAAATTAATTCTGAACCTTCTGAATCAATATAGGGAGCACCACCCGTCAGATGTTCTGGATTTTCATTCCCCAAAACAGTGATTGATTTTAAAAACTCAACCGTTGGATAATCCGTATTATGCAGAAGCAGGTTATTTCTTACCTGGTCATATACATCATAAGCCTCATATATCCAATTCAGGCCATGCCCGTTTTTTTGCCATTTGGAATTGGTTGCCACAATTCCCCGTAAATCCATATCAGGGGTGTAAAGCAGAAACCGCACAAAGGAACTCCTGTCGTCCACCTCGCCATCCTGTGTGACAATTACAACCGGTTTCTTCTTTTCCTGCGCAAGGCAAGCTGTAAACATCGCCAGCAGTGTTAAACTAATTAAAAGTGATTTTTTCATCAGTATCTATTTATGTTTAATGCTTGATTTTCCTTACCAATGCTACCCAGTCTTTATTCACATTATTGGGAGGCAGTCCCAGTGATTTTTTTCCACCGCCCTGAATGGTTTTCACTTCACCTGTTTGCAACTCACCACCATTGCGGGTATCGTACCACAAAACAGAATATTTATCGTTGTTATTTTTTAAATCAAGGGTACTTTCACCTCCGTTTTTCAGCAGAATAATATAGGTGTCTCCTTCCAGGGCATAACAATAATCGCCAGCCGATGAAATCAGGTCATCTTGTTCTGACATTTTATCTACGGGAATTTCATTGTTATAGAAGAAATCGAGGCATATTTTGCCCATATCCCAGAAAAGATCGCGGCTGCGCCAGTCTTCACAGGTTAAATCGGAATGGGGGTGTTCATAACCAAAATACCATTCGGTACCCCATGCCCCGGCCAGCATAGCGCCCCACAACCCGTTTGTGCGGGCATTATAATGTTCGGGATTTGCTTCATCAGGAATCAGGGCATACCGGTGATCGCCGGGTTCATCGCAGGCTACCGCCCATACCTTGCCAGCGTTTTTCGCTTCAGCAATAACCCGTGAAACCTGATCATGTACACGGCTAAAATCCTCGTGGCTGGTTTGAAGCGACGCCCCCGTAAGCTTCGACTGATTGCCGTACATTGGAGTAAACCATTCGCCATTATGAATTACCATATGATGATGATAGGCATCGGTATCGTAAATGTAATCCGATAAAGCCCGGCGTTGATTTGCATCCAGTGGCATGGAAGGTGTCCCATGCCCTGCCCAGTCGCCTATTTCTTCGCATAAATTCCAGTTTAATGCCAGGTGATGACCAAAACGGGCAATTAACTCCCTGTAATATAATTTTGTATTGGCACCAATGGCTCCGTTATCCAGCAAGCCCTGGTTTTCATGTTCCAGGGTTTTAAAATGCAGGAAAATACCGTTTTCCTGGGCATGTGTAAAAACAATTTCCCATTGGTCGAGGCGTGAACAATCAAACCGATCCCAAATATCATAATCAATGTAAGGAAAAACGTTCCGGTCATCACCGTTAATGTTATTGGTGAGAAACGACACGGAATTCATTCCTTTGGATGTCAGATAATTTAATGCGCCGATTATTTCCTTCCCTTTGCCGTTCTTCCAGGTAGGATCTCCTCCTTTCCAGTCTTTCAGGTGAGGCTCCCATTTTTTTACCAGGTTATCTTTATGACCATCGTTTACAAAATCACCGTCAAAAGCATAATAGGCTAAAAAATTTTCCGGTGCATCCGGACCGCATTTAAAAAAATATTCGCCAGTTTCAGCAAACGTAAGGTAGCCCTCGCCTACATACTGCAAACGGCCAAGAGCCCTGAAATCCTTACCGGTTTTATCTGTTGGCGAAATGGTAATTTTTCCGGTTTTCCCGTCCATATATTCTCCGCTTGGCAAGTCCTTCTCTCTCCAGTTTCGAATAGCAGCCCAATCGGCTTTTTTAAACTCTACTGAATAATTCCATTCACCTGTTTCATCAGGGGCAAAATGGACTTTCCATTTGTTGCCGGAGGTGGCAGAAGTTTCTCCCGCATTTCCATCTGCAGCAAAATAACCAGGAATTGTGTACTTCTTTCCAGATGCTTTATGTTCAAACGTAACATTAAGCCGGTAATTGAAAAACGGATTATACTTGTCATTTTCGGAGCATTCAGGTCCATCAAAAACCAGGGTTACCTTATGCCATTTTTTTAGTTCTCCTTCAATTTTTTGTGCTTTTAATGCAGTTAGAGAACAAAATATTAAAATGAGCATAACAGGATACAGAGTCACTTTCATTTTCATAATTATTTCTTTTTTAGTTAGTTACTTACTGATTTTTTTTTATAAATACCACCCACTGGTCATCCGACGGTGTTTTTAAAATATCCGGCAGTTCAATCGTCTTTGTGATACTCCATTGTGATGTCCTTATCTGAAGTCATCTCACCTCATATTCCCCGGCCGGAGCTTTTAATTCTACTTTACCTTCACCTGTAAAGTAAACGGCATACTCCTCTCCTTCCATAGCAAGGCAATACGCTTCATTCTTTTCGCGGCTTGTCAGTAAATGATTTGCAGGTTGATGTTTGAAAAAACGCATTGAATCGGTGAGCATGCGCTTTAACTTCTCCTGATACCAACAAAAGCATGAATGAAAACAATATATGACCAAGTTGTTGGAATTGAAATTTCTTCATTTCTGCCTCAGTTTAAATAATTTTCAGTTTTGTTTCAGTAGCGCAACCCATTGTCCGCTATCCGGCGTTTTCAAGGGAAAGAAATCATCGCTGTCAATCGTCACTCCGTCTAACCAACGGTTGGCGCGAATATCCAGCCATTTTAAATTCCAGCTTCCCGAGGCATTGGATAAATCAAGATTTACATTGCCGCCATCGGTAAAATAAACTGCGTATTGTTTCCCGGGTTTTGCCATGCAATAGGCCTCATTGGGTTCGCGATCCGTTAAAAGCTGATTTGCGGGTTCAGCTTTAAAAACCTCGAATTCATCAGCAAACATGCGCATGCTTTTGATGTGGGTTTGGGCAAGCTCACTCAACCCTATCCCAAAAAATTGTTTCGACGGACCTTCGCGATGAAACCGGACGGAAGCACAGCCTGCGAAAACGCTTCGCCAAAACCTGCGGGTTCCTTCTTCCACGCTGGTTGTCCAGCTACCAATATTACCGCCGTAAA
>CAZAMT010000287.1:0-5327 GCA_964486145.1 uncultured Bacteroidales bacterium | reverse complement strand
TTAAATGAACCGAAGAATGACCAATTCTATGAGAAAGCGAAAAAACGAAGAACTGGATCGATTAACTGTGAGTGAATTTAAAACTGCAAATAAATTTCCTATGGTCATTGTTTTGGACAATGTTCGTAGTTTAAATAATATTGGTTCAATTTTTCGGACAGCAGATGCATTTCTTGTAGAAAAAGTAATGCTCTGCGGGATAACGGCAACTCCACCGCGTAAAGATATTCACAAAACGGCACTCGGCGCAACGGATGCTGTTGCATGGCAGTATTACAAATCAACAGAAAAAGCAGTTGAAGAACTGAGAAACAGCCACTACACAATTTATGGTATTGAGCAGGCAGAAGGGAGCCAATGGCTTGAAGACTTCAATTTGCCGGAGAATGGAAAAACGGCTCTGGTTTTTGGCAATGAGGTTCGGGGAGTACAACAAAAAATAGTGGATATCGTTGATGGTTGTATAGAAATAAATCAATTGGGTACCAAGCATTCCCTGAATATATCGGTTTGTGCCGGAATTGTAATTTGGGAAGTTTTTAAAAAAATGAACATAAAAAAAGGGAAATGAAAACATTTCCCTTTTTCAATAAAGCAGTTGTCCGTTTATTCAACGATAGATGTAAATGTTTCATTATCCCTGAAATCTCTGAATTCAAGGTCTTCTCTTGCAAATTCTTTCAGTGAGCTATCCATTTGGATGGCTGTTCTCAGGTTTGACAGAACAATTTCCTGCTGACTTGTTCTTGCTCCGGCAATTGCTTTCAGGTAATGTACTTTCGCGTTTTCTTCTTCAACATTGTTCAAAGTTGAAAGCGCTGCCTGGGGCTCACCATTAAGTAACTGAGCCAGAGCCGCGTTGTATGAAGGCACACTACCAAAGTAGTTCACTGCGGCACTGTAATCACCCTGTATTATTTTAATAATACCCAGGTTGTAATTTACAGCCGGTCCTGCACCTGCTGCTTCTGTCAGCATTTCCTCGGCTTCTTCCACGTTTCCGTTGGCCAATGCTACTGCTGCAAGGTTATTTTTCACAACTTCATTATCCATTAGATTTTTTGCGCGGTTAAATGCACTTTCTGCCTGGTCGTAATCGCCCATTTCAACATAAACATATCCAACACCGTTGGCTGCGCGGAAACAATCCGGGTAATTCGCTTCTGCTTTTTTATAAATTTCCAGCTTTTTATCCATGTCATCAAAAAGTGTTGCAGCATACAGAATTTCTTCTTTTTTCAGAGAATCCGGATTTTCATCCACTAACATTTTTAGTTCATCATCAGAATAACCAACCATATTCACGCTGGCAACAAGTTTTGCCCTTCGGAGTTTAGGAAGTATGTCTTCTTTTAGCTCTTCAAATGCTGCAGAAATATTCTTGATTTCCCTTTCTCTTACCGCGGGATCCGAATGCATGGAAAGTACGCGTAGGATTAGTTCTTTATCCTGGATGTCTGATTCCTGGACTAATTCCTTAAATCCTTCCCAGTCTTCGGCTGTTGAAAGTAATTCGAACATATCTTCTCCCTCAGGATATTCGATTTCAGCCTGTTCCAATTCTCTTTTAAAATATCTTTCTGAAGATTCCTGACGTTCTGCCGCGAGCTCTTCGTTAAGATCATATTCACCATCTGGTGACGCATAAGCAGAGATTTTAAAACCGGTAAATTCTTTTCTTTCGTTTTCATAAGCTTCACGAATGGCTTCTTCAAAGGCTTCAATGTCTTTTTCTCTTAATTCTGAATTTCTTACATATGCTCTGTTAATAACATAATGAATGTCTGCTGATAAGTCAGCCGGTGTAATTCGAACAAATTTGTCACCAACAAGAATTGCTTTGGGGTTGTTATCAACCAATGTAGCTGTGGCAATTACACCATCGGCAATTTTCACTGGCGGGAAAGGCACACTGTTATCGCCGATAACTCCATAAAGCCTCATCTCCAATGAAGATTCGTGCATTTCGTCAGAATAAGGCACTGAACCGGTTAAGGAAAAATTTCCACCTTCAAAACTAATTACTTTGTTATTGGCTTCAACAGATTCTCCCTGAACCGTGGTTGAGTCAAATGCAGTCTCTCCACCATCATAAACAAGAACAGGTTTTGCAATAACAATTGCCTTTTTATTAAAATATTTTGGTGGGAACTTGGTTTCAACCGTAACTTCAACTTCACCTCCTTGCATTTCTAGTGGTTTGGGAGATACAGTATAGCTAATATCACTTGCAGCGTCTTTCATTTTATTTAGACCACCACAACTTGATAACAGAACAGCTACTGAAATAAGCGCTAAGTAACTAAGCTTCATTTTTTTCATAATTACAGGGTTATTTGTTATACATTTCATTTTTATGTTCATCTGACTACTATTTTTATTAAAACCCTACAATATTAATAAAAAAATGAGGGTTGTGAAAATATTTTTTAATCAAAAAGTTAAATATACCTGACGGTTACCTTTTTATATAAATGATATTCAATCTTTAATTTGCTTTAAATAATTGATAATCAAATGTATATGCAATAGTTTCGATATATCATTATACCTGTTAGACTGTAACAAAATAAATTCAAATTTTTCTTTTTGTCGATTCAATTTATTTAATTCGTCAATTTTAACTTAATAACAGGAGCCTTGAACATTTGTTTAAAGATTTACTTTTCATTCAGGTAATTGTAATCATTCATTTTTTACTTTTTTAAAATCATTTTACCGCGACTGATGTTTATCTTGTTGTGGTGGTTTTTCCAGCAACACCTTTCTCGAAAGCTTTAGTTTTCCGGTTTTCTGATCAATATCAATCAGTTTTACTTCCACTTCCTGTCCGACTTTCAATACATCTTTAACGGATTTTATGCGTTGCCATTCAATTTCTGAGATGTGAAGCAGCCCGTCTGTGTTTGGCAGAATTTCAATAAATGCGCCAAAATCGACAATCGATTTTACTTTCCCCTTGTATATCTCTCCGATTTCGGGAACGGCAATTATTTCTTTTACTCTTGCTTTTGCTTTGTCTATGGCTTCTTTGTTTGAGGCAAATATATCCACAATACCGTAGGTATCTGCTTCGTCAATAACGATGGTGGCGCCTGTAGTTGCCTGAATATCCTGAACAATTTTACCTCCGGGACCGATAACAGCACCAATCATATCTTTAGGAATGATGACTTGTTCTATCCTGGGTGCATGAGGCTTCAGATCCGGCCGGGGTTCAGATAATGTTTCTGACATTTTATTTAAAATGTGTAATCTTCCCTTTTTAGCTTGCTCGAGCGCTTCACGGAGAACCTCATATGGTAAACCTTCTACCTTAATATCCATCTGTGTTGCGGTAATTCCGTCTGTAGTACCTGCAACCTTAAAATCCATGTCTCCAAGATGGTCTTCGTCACCCAGGATGTCGGATAACACGGCATATTTGTCTGAACCTTTATCTGTGATTAATCCCATAGCTATACCTGAAACAGGTTTTTTCAATTGAATACCTGAATCCATGAGCGCCAACGTGCCGGCGCAAACCGTAGCCATAGAAGACGAACCATTTGACTCAAGAATATCAGACACAACCCTGATGGCATAAGGGTTTTCTGTTGGTACCATACGTTTGAGTGCACGATGCGCAAGGTTACCATGTCCTATTTCCCTTCGGCTGATGCCTCTTAATGGCCTGGCATCACCAGTGGAGAAGGGTGGGAAGTTGTAGTGCAATACAAATTTGTCCTTTCCCTGAATCAGTACCTCATCAATAACTTTTTCATCGAGCTTGGTTCCTAATGTAACCGTTGTAATTGATTGAGTTTCACCCCGGGTGAAAACCGCAGAGCCATGTGCTGCCGGAAGATAATCTACTTCACTCCATATCGGACGAATTTCATCGGTTTTTCTACCGTCCAGTCGAATTGCTTCGTCAAGAATTAACCTTCGTACAGCTTCTTTTTCAACATCATGGTAGTATCGTTTAATGAGTACTTCAGGAACTTCTTCGCCATCAGCAACTTCATAATTATCAATGTATTCCTGAATAACTTCATCAAACGCTTCTTTTCGTTCGTGTTTTGCATTTGTTGTTTTTGCTATATCGTAAACTTTCTGATACAATTTGTCGTGAACGTCTTTTTTTAATTCTTCGTCGTTTTCCTCGTGGTTGTATTCACGTTTTTGTGTTTTCCCTGCTTCTTCGGCAAGTTCTAATTGTATTTTGCAATGCTTTATTATTTCTTCATGCGCAAATTTAATGGCTTCTAACATATCTTCTTCCGATACTTCATCCATTTCTCCTTCCACCATTAATATATTATCAATAGTTGCACCAACCATAATATCAATATCGGCATTTTCGAGCTGGCTGAAGGTTGGATTTATCATTAAATCACCACCTACCCTGGCAACACGCACTTCGGAGATCGGTCCGTTGAAAGGAATGTCCGAAACAGCAATGGCTGCGGAGGCCGCTAAACCTGCAATTGCATCAGGTATGATTTCTTTATCGGCAGATATAAGTGAAATGGTAACAAATGTTTCAGCGTGATAATCTTCAGGAAATAAAGGACGAAGCGCCCTGTCTACCAGACGTGAAATCAGTATTTCATAATCCCCGGGTCTGGATTCTCGTTTTAAAAAACCTCCCGGAAAGCGGCCAACTGAGGCGAATTTTTCTTTATATTCTACCGAAAGTGGCATAAAGTCTACATCTTCTTTTGCTTCCTTTGCGGAAACAACTGTTGCCAGCAACATTGTGTTTCCAAATTTCACAACAACCGAACCGTCGGCCTGTTTTGCCAGTTTCCCGGTTTCGATTTTTATTTCCCGGCCATCGCCGAGGTCAATTATTTTTTCAATTAGATTATACATAATTTTAATTCTATGTTTTAAAAATTTGAAGGGAGTATATGTCCCTTTATATACAAAAAAAGGCAATTAATCTCATAATTGCCCTCTTTTAATAGTGATATATTTTTACTTTCTTAGTTTCAATGGTACTAAAATAGCACGGTAGCGTTCAATATCTATCTTTTTAAGATAATCCAGTTGTCTGCGCCTTTTCCCTACAAGCTTTAATAATGCACGTTGTGTTCCAAAGTCCTTTTTATTACTTTTCATATGTTGTGTAAGGTGGTTGATGCGATGGGTAAACATAGCAATTTGTGCTTCCGTTGAACCCGTATTTTCTTCTGAACCACCAAACTCTTTAATTATTTCAGTTTTCTTCTCGGCTGTTAATTGCATATTGCTATTTATGTTTAAAAAATTAACTGTTTTTTAAAGACTTGCAAAAGTATTTATTTTTTTCAATTTATCAATAAAAAACAATAAATATTTAG
>CAZAMT010000286.1:0-5414 GCA_964486145.1 uncultured Bacteroidales bacterium | reverse complement strand
TTTCATGTGTTTAAAATTTGTGATGTTGAGTTTAAAAGTTAACATTAATACCGAATGAGTACCTGCGTTGATATGGATAAGCATATCCTTTGCCATCTGCACGACCTGGATTTGCACCCGGATTATATTTTACAGTGATGTCGTTAATTGCTTCCGGATCGAAGTATTCTTTTATTTCTGACCATTCATAGAGGTTTTCTCCACTCACAAATATCCGGATGCTACCAACATTAATTCTGTTGGTTAACGAAGCGGGCAGGGTGTAACCCAGTGTCAGGTTCTTAAGCCGCAAATAACCGGCATTTAACAGGTACTCGGTTTGAGGGATAGCTAATCCTTTGGCCTGATCAACACGTTCACCAAGATTACGATCGGCAAGCCAGGCCTGAAGAATCGGGTACTTAGCATCCGTATTCGCTTCAGCCAGGCCGGCGTCAATGTAAGCTTGGGAATGCTTCGCACGATCTACATCACTATCGTCTGTTGGTCGGTAAAAATCTGTAAGGTGTTTGTAACCACCGGCATACGGCTGTTGATAAAAGCCCCAGTATAAATAATCCAGTGGATAATAATCACGTTTTCCAATTCCCTGGAAGAAGGTACGTAAGTCAAAACCGTTCCAGTTAAAGTTCAGGTTGATACCAAAACGATAACGAGGTGTAATGTTCCCAATAACCTTCAAATCTTTAGGATCATCGAGGGTTAAACCAGTTTCAATGGCTCCATTTCCATCCTGGTCAACGTATTTTGGCCATCCCGGAACTATGGCAAGTGCACCCCAGGGTATTAATGCTGATTGATCCAATTGCCCGATTTCTTCATTGTTTTTAAACATACCATTACTTTCAAGTCCCCATATTTCACCGAGTTCTTTTCCTTCGTAATACTGATTCAGGTCACCATTCGGGTTATCAAAGCTGGTGATTTCCGAACGGCTGTCTGAAATAATAAATCGGGAATCGAAGAAAAGGGTTTTACCGGCTAAGCTGAAATTGTTTTTAAATGCAAGAGAAAATTCCCATCCTTTCGTTCGCAAATCTGCCGCATTTTCGTCGGGTTCTGCTGCACCAAGCACATCGGGCAGGTCTTTACCCTGGGTAAGCATTCCCTTGGTGTCCCGGGTATAAACGTCAGCATTTAACGAGAGCCGGTTTTGGAAAAACCCTATATCTAACCCGGCATTAACAGTTTCTACCTGTTCCCACGTATAATTAGGAGATACCAGACCGGGTGGTAAAACTCGTTGAGGTAACCGATCACCAATAATGTAATTTGCTGTTGTTGTTTGCATGGATGAAATGTATCCATATTCATCAACCATCTGGTTTCCCAGTGAGCCGTAAGAACCTCTTATTTTTAAGTTACTTATAAAATCAGCATTTGACATAAAGTTTTCACGATCAATTCTCCAGGCAGCAGAAGCTGATGGGAAAAAACCAAAACGTTTATCTTCCGGGAATTTGGAAGATCCATCATATCTACCATTGAATTCTAAAATATAGCGATCAAGTAAAATATAATTTAACCTGTAAAAAGCACCCCGTATGGCCCACTCACTGATTTTTTCATCTACCTGAGCCTCACCTGTAGCCAGGCCAATGGTAGGAAGGGAAGCTGAAATCACATTGTCCCGCTCCGCTTTAAACCATGCGTAACGGTCACTTTCCTGGTTATATCCTGCAATAGCAGTTAGTTGATGGTTTTGTCCAACGTTTTTATTGAATGTGGCATACATATTAAAAACGGTATAGTTCTCATTTGTAGAGCTTCGATAAGCATAATTTTGTCCGTTTTCTCTAACATCATCAGGCCCGTAACCAATATTATATTTGTTTACAAAATAATCATAATCAGTCAATCCCTTTTTAAACGTAAAATCGGTGTTTATTCGAATCATATCTGCAAGGAAAGAGGCTTGGCCAGTAAATGTAGTTTGTATGCCATTGTATTGCCTTTCGGAGTTACCACCTTCAGTTAACTGTGCTCCGGTGCGCCCAACCGTTGTATTTGCCCAGGTTCCATCAGGATTTTGATCCCATTCATTGGGATGGAAATTATACAATGTCCACATATCGAGATATGATGGCTCCGTTCGATTTGTATTGGTAAGCAGGGTATTATTGCCAATTTGCAACCATTTATTTGGTTTATAATTCACTCTGCTTCGCAAGCTATACCTGTCAAATAAATCATCTGCTATGCTCAGTGCTCCGTTTTGACGGTCATAGCCAGCAGAAATATAATACGATGTGTTTTCACTGCCACCGTTGATGGACATATGGTGTTTTTGAGAGAATGTGTAATCATCCAAAAAATAATGTGTCCAGTCACGGTTACCCATGTATTCCCAGGTAGTTTCATCATTGGGATTTATGCGAACGCCAGGTGAAGATTCAGGATTTTCAGAGCGCTCTTTTGCCCATTGGTATGTTTCATCGCTGTAATTTTGGTTGTCCCATGGGGTGTTGTCTGTTGAGGTTTCCCTTAACCGAAGGTAAATGTACGGATCCGTAATCTTATCCGGCAAAATGGTGGGTTTGTCCCATGAAAAATTATTGGTATAACTGATATTTATACCTTTATTATGACCTGTTTTGGTGGTAATTAATATAACCCCAAAAGCTGCCCGGGCTCCGTAGATTGCTGCAGAAGCAGCATCTTTCAATACCGAGATGTTTTCAACATCTTCGGGAGCAATTCGGTTAAGGTCCATGGCATCTGAAGGGACACCATCGATTAGGATTAACGGTTCTCCTTCATTGATGGAGGTTAATCCACGAATGTTAATCTTTGCAGCAGCTCCCGGTTCACCACTTAAATAATCGATGTTCAGGTTAGGAACAGCTCCCTGTAGTCCCTGGGAAATACTTGAAATAGGGCGGCTGGCGAGTTGTTTACTGTCCACCTGATCGGCAGCTCCTGAGATATTAACACGCTTTTGGGTACCGTAACCAACAACCACTACTTCGTCAAGACTTTTTAAATCCGGTTCGAGCGGTACGGTCAGGTTTTCTTCACCGTTTACCTCTATTTCTTTACTAACATAACCAATATAAGAAACAACCAACTGATCCCCCGTATTTAAAGCCAGCGTGAAACTACCATCAAGATCGGTAATTGTTCCCTGGGTTGTTCCTTTTTTTACAATACTCGCACCAATCAGTGGCGATCCTTCCCCGGCATCAACAACTTTTCCTGTAAGTTCAACTTGTTGTGCCATTGCAACTGCTGAATATATTCCCAGCATCACAACACTTAATACTAATGCTACTCTCATCCTGTGAAAATTGCATCTCGATTTTTTGTAGTAACTGATTTTCATAAAATGGTTTTTTTAGGTAAATTCCATGACAAATTTAAAGACCAAAATTTAAATTGATTGAATGTTCAGTTTATTTATATCTTAAATTTATCAGTGAGTATAGCGAATTATTTAAAAGAAATTTCATATATTGGTAAGAATAAATTAATATGATTTTTAGGATGTTACTTTACTTTAGAAAATTGTTTTTTTATCATTTTTTCACGTAAATTTCCTGATTCAATACCAAAAAAAAATATGTGGCTTCATACACATTTTTTTATAATTTGATAAGGTGCACTGCACTGTGCTTTCTATGTTAAGATTATAATAAAACCGTTACAATGGGAAGAAAAAGTTTAAAAGATATCAGACAAAAAGAGATAATAAAAGCTTTTTATACAGTTGCAAAAAAAGAGGGGGTTGAAAACACTTCCATAGCAAAAGTAGCCAAACATATGAACATCAATCCAAGCCTGGTGCTGCATTATTTCAATAGTCGGGATGAAATGATTTATTGTTTTGTAGAATACATTCTGGAGCGTTACAGTAATATTTTTATAGTAGATGGAGAGAATATTGATACCACGGAAAAAGTGATTGCTTTGGTTGACAATTTATTCTCAAGAAAATGGAACAAATATATTGATGATGGTGTATTTTATTCATTTTATGCACAAACTTTCAGGGATAAAAAAATAAAAAAAGTATACAAGGAATTGCATGATAACCTTCGCAGGTTATTGCGTCAGGCACTCGCCTCGGCTTGTGACAATAATGTAATAGAACTAAATGATATTGACCAGACGACAGATGTTATTTATGTAATGGTGGATGGGTCATACTATTATTTAAGCATGTTTAAGGACAAGGAAATTTTAAATACCCGACTTGAAAACTACCGGAATTACACCCTTGAATTACTGGGAATCAATAGAAATTAGATAATATATACCCGCTAAACTTTTTGTTTCCTGCTGGAATATACAATTCTATATACAGTGACAAAGGCTATCACCATCCATATAAAATTTATAAAGAAATTTGGTGAGTCGTTTATTGCCAGAGCATTGATAATTAAGCATAAAGCGCCCAGAGCATTCAATACATGGTAAAATGGCTTTTCAGCCTTGAGCATATTTATGCTGAGAAGAAAATATGCACCGATGTAAAACACAGCACCTAACCATCCTATAAATTCAAAAATTGTCAATATTGTTATTATTTGACTGCAAAATTAAGGTGATACTGGCAAAGTAACACAGGCCTGAAGTTAAAAGTAGATTAATTTTTAAAAGCATTGATCTGAAAATACGCAGAACATCATGCTCTCCAGGCACGTTTTCTCACATTTGATAAGTCTTCCCGCATTACATCATAAGCGATGTTTACATCTCCTACCAATTGGAAATCATGCATTTCTGCGCAAACGATATCAGCACCCTTTTCAAATGCATACCTGAATACTTCCCCTGGATGAATGGAACCCGCGGCTATAACTCTAAATGCAATTCATGGCTGTTCGAGTGTTTCCATGCAATCAATGGTTTCTTAGGGATTGAAGCCGGCATCAACACATGCTTTGATGGTTTCAATATGATGAGCCCCGATTCCTAATGTCGTTTAGTTAAGTAAAAAATATTATTCTTAATTGTTCGACGTTGTCAGGAGCTTCGCACGCTGACAAGTCTGCAGGACCAAACCTGTCAACGTCTATAGACTTGACAGCGTTAACTAAACGACATTACCCCCGATTCCCCAAACCACGGCATTATAAATAAGTTTTTTGCATGGCTTGAATTTTTTATAAAAAATCTGTAAATGAGACTATTAAATAGATAAAGAATAAATATATCATTGATGTCCGGAAAAAACCGGCCAGTTTTATTTTTTGCTCAAGCCGCAAGGGCTTTTACTTTTTTTTATTCGCTACGTTTCCCGCAAAAGCGGGACAGGCTATGCGATCGCTTCGCTAAGTATAATGAAACAAAAATCAAGGTTATAGAAAAATGACTACTCCATCTTTTCTCTCACTTTCTTTGCCGAAAGAAAGGTAACCATCCACCTGGCAAGCTTTACAGTTATCTCATCACGATTTGATTTTCCTGCAAAT
>CAZAMT010000285.1:2868-5438 GCA_964486145.1 uncultured Bacteroidales bacterium | reverse complement strand
ATGATCGATCAACAAACCATTCAACGAATATTTGATGCTGCCGATATTGTGGAAGTTATCGGTGAGTTTGTTTCTTTGAAACGGGCAGGGCAGAATTACCGTGGATTAAGTCCGTTTACTAATGAAAAAACCCCTTCCTTTTTCGTATCTCCATCGAAGGGAATTTTTAAGTGCTTTAGTTCCGGGAAAGGGGGAAACGTTGTCACGTTTTTACGTGAGCACGAAAAACTATCGTATCCGGAGGCGCTGCGTTGGCTGGCAAAAAAATATAATATTGAGATTGTTGAAAAAGAACAAACTGCTGAAGAAATTCAACAACAGAATGAGCGGGAAAGTTTGCTAATCATTACCCAGTTTGCTGAAAAATACTTTCAGGATCGATTATTCCGGTCTGAAGAAGGTAAAGCAGTGGGGCTGAGTTACTTTAAGGAACGTGGTTTCAGGGAAAGCACATTGAAAAAATTTCAGTTGGGTTACAGTCCTGATAAACGTGATGCATTTACACAGGAAGCGCTGCACAAGGGATATAAGCTGGAATACCTTGTTAAATGCGGGTTAACCATACAAAAGGAAGATTACAAGTTCGACCGGTTTAGCGGAAGAGTAATTTTTCCCATACACTCGTTGTCAGGCAAGGTAATTGGGTTTGGAGGGAGGATTTTAAAATCAGATGTCAAAGCGGCAAAATATCTGAATTCACCTGAATCGGAAATTTACCACAAAAGCCAGGTGCTGTATGGCTTGTACTTTGCCAAGTCAGGAATTATCAAGGAGGATAAATGCTATATGGTTGAGGGTTACACCGATGTGATGGCCCTTCATCAGGCAGGCATTGAAAATGTGGTGTCTTCATCAGGTACGGCATTATCCGTGCAACAGGTTAATCTTATCAAACGCTTTACCCAAAACATTACCATTATTTATGACGGGGATGAAGCAGGAATTAAAGCATCCATGCGCGGGATCGATATTATCCTTCAGGAAGGTCTTAATGTGAAGGTATTGTTGTTGCCCGATGGTGAGGATCCTGACTCGTTTTCAAAAAAAGTAAGTGCCACTGAGCTGAAAGAATACATTGATAAAAACGAGAAGGATTTTATCACCTTCAAAACCAAATTATTAATGGGCGATGCAGTGAATGACCCGGTAAAAAAAGCCGGCCTGATTACTGACATAGTGCGCACCATTTCAGTTATTCCCAACGGGATTGCCCGCACGGTGTACATCCGTGAATGCAGCCGGTTGCTTGATATTGATGAAAAGGTCTTGATACAGGAGCTGAATAAAATCCGGTCAAAAAACATCGAAAGTAAATTTAAAAAACAGCGCCAGGAACAAAGTGCAGAAAGAAGAAAGCTACAGATAGATGAGAAATCACAGACCATTGACATTAAGAATGAAAATTACAACGAGAAGGAACTCCTTCGGTTGCTGTTAACATATTTTGATCTGGACCTGTTCAGGCTGAAGGATGACGATGGAAATGAAAACAATGTCACTGTTTCACAGTTTATATTCAAGGAATTGGAAAAAGATGACCTGGAATTTACCCACCCTGTTTATAAAACCATTTATACAGAATTGAAAAGTTCCATTTCCAATGGTTCAGAAGTTTCACAAAAGCATTTTACTCATCATCCCGATGAATTGATAAGTACAACATCGGCGAGTTTATTAACAGAGGCTTATGATCTAAGTAAAATATGGCGGAGGAAAGATAGTTATGTGGAAACGGAGGATATGAAGTTAAAAGAAGTGGTTCCGGATACGGTGTTATCATTTAAATCCCGAATTGTTCATTCAATGCTGGAAGAAACCCTTCAAAGGATGAAGGACGCCCAGGAAACAAAAAAAATCGATGAAATTATGGATTTACAACATCGTATTGTTATGCTGAATAACTTGAAAAGGGATATTTCCCGTTCGCTCGGAAACCGAATTGTTGGTTAATGGGCGGCTAATTCAAGTGTTGCTGGTTCATGATCGAATATCAAGGACTCCTTGATACCCAGTTCATCAGCAACATAGATTGCAACATTCTGGTTTAACCAGTTTGGCTGATGCGCATCTGAACTGAGAATAAACCGAAAATCATTCACATAATCCGAAAGGTAATTTTGCCAGTCAAATCGCCAGATATAGCGATTGTTGATTTCAATATAGCATTCGTTTGGTACCTTTTCCAGGTTTGTATTGAAGGCATAAGGATGTGCAATAATGACTGGTTTACCAGTTACTAAAAGCTTTTCCATTCCGGTATATTCTTTGGCCTCATCTCTGCAATGATAAATGTAGTAATCGAAATCCAGCGAAACAGCTTCATCAACCGATTGCAACCCATCCACCTCTGTTCCTACTTTAAATCCGTACGATGAGACAGCTTTTCGGTAAGTTTCAAAATATTCAGAAGTAATGGCTTCAAAATGGTCGCTGATTCCAACAACACTTGCATGCTTTACTTTTGATATCAGTTCCAGCGTTTGCTCTGCAACAACAGCGCTGTCTCCTGCTGAGAAAACGGTATGAATATGTAAATCCTGTTTTAACATATGGCGAAATTTTTTTAGTTG
>CAZAMT010000285.1:0-2768 GCA_964486145.1 uncultured Bacteroidales bacterium | reverse complement strand
TAATTTTCTAAAGGACCTTTTTGTCTTCAATGGTAATAATACGAAAAATGGATTAGAATGATTTGAAGCCAGCTTTAAGTTTAAATTAAAAAGAGCACACACATGTTAATAAAATGTAAATCAATACATTTATTGTGCAAAAGCTTTGGTATTTTTATTAATTCCGTTTATGTTAACGATGGTAAGGTTGTGTTCAGGAATTGCTCCGGTTTATTTATTACCTGATAAAAAATTCTATTCAACCAATGAAAAGTCCAGTTGCTTTTTCAGAAGATTTGCCCTTGTTACTTCAATTTTAACCTGGTCACCAAGTTGGTAGGTTTTGTCAGTCCTCCTTCCCACAATACTATAGTTTTCTTCGTCCAGTTCATAGAAATCATCATTCAACTCGCGCATGGGAATCATGCCTTCACATTTGTTTTGGATAATTTCAACATAAATACCCCAGTTGGTAACTCCTGAAATGATACCATCAAAAATATGGCCCACGTGATCCATCATAAATTCCACCTGCTTATACTTAATTGATGCCCTTTCTGCTTCAACTGCCCGACGTTCCATTTCCGATGAATGCTTGCACCAGGCTTCATATTTTTGTGCACTTTTTGAATCTTCGCCATTGAGGTAATGTGCCAGCAAGCGATGGACCATCATATCAGGGTAGCGGCGAATGGGCGATGTAAAATGGGTATAGAATTTAAAGGCTAATCCATAATGACCAATATTTTTTGTTGAATATTCGGCTTTGGCCATCGCCCGCAACGCCAGATTTTCAATTAAATCCTGTTCTTTTTTTCCTTTTACATTTGTAAGCAGGTTGTTGAGGCTTTTCTGGATTTTCTTTGATGAGCTCAGACTTAATGAATACCCGAATTTATGAACAAACTGACTGAAATTTTCCAGCTTTTCCATGTTGGGTTTGTCATGGATACGGTATACAAAGGATTTGGCATTGTTTCCTCCAGGTACTTTACCAATAAAAGTTGCCACCTGTTTGTTAGCGAGCAACATAAATTCTTCGACAAGTTCGTTGGTACTTCCCTGCTTTTTAAAGTATACGCTTAGAGGTTTTCCATTATCATCAATTTCAAATTTTACTTCATCCCGTTCAAAATCAATGGATCCTTTTTTAAACCTTTCTTTTCGTAATTTTTGTGCAAAATCATCAAGAATTTCAAGTTCATTGAATAAATCACCTTTCCCTGCATCTAAAATTTCCTGTGCTTCCTCGTACGAAAAACGTCTGTTTGAATTAATGACGGTTCGTCCAAACCATTCATCGACAATATCAGCATCTTCTGTCATTTTGAAAACAGCCGAAAAGCATAGTTTTTCCTCATTGGGCCGTAACGAACAGATCTGGTTCGAGAGTCTTTCAGGAAGCATGGGCACAACCCTGTCAACCAAATAAACAGATGTAGCACGCTCCAAAGCTTCCTGATCAAGGATGCTTTGCGGTTTCACATAATGCGTTACGTCTGCAATATGAACCCCAACTTCGTAGAGGCCATCCGGAAGCTTTTGAAGTGACAGTGCATCATCGAAATCCTTCGCATCAACGGGATCAATGGTGAATGTTGTAACATCCCTGAAGTCTTTTCGGGATTTGTAATCGTTTTTTGTAATTGAATCCGGTATTTTCTCCGCTTCTGTCAGCACTTCATCAGCAAATTTGTATGGTAATTCAAATTCAGCAAGAATGGCGTGCATTTCAGTTTCATTTGCCCCTGCATCTCCCAGAACTTCTACAATTTCCCCAACCGGATTTTTTGCTTTTTTGGGCCAGTCGGTGATTCTTCCTACCACTTTTTGATTGTCTTTCGCTCCTTTAAGCTTATCCAAAGGGATAAACAAATCGAATGGCATGGAGCGATCGGGGACTAAAAATGCTACTCTGCCGGAGATATCAAGAACACCCACAATGATACTGGTAGATCGTTCAATTATTTCAACTACTTCACCTTCGTAATGGTATTTTTTTCTTTTGGCATACAGGTAAACCCTTACCAAATCACCATTGAGTGCATGGTTCAGATTTTTTTGGGATACAAAAATGTCATCTTCAAAATTATCCGCGTGGATGTAAGCATATCCCGATTTGGTCATGTCAACACGTCCAATAATATATCCCGATTGTGATTTCAACCTGAATTTGCCTCTCGAAACTTCGGTGAGATTATCATCCTCTACCATTTCGCGCATCACATCGTTTACCAGTTTTTTCTCATTTGTATCTTTTATAAGTAACAAGTTTGAAATTTGCTTGTAGTTTCGGGGTTGATTCGGATTTGCACCAAAAATGGCAAGAATGCTTTTCTTTAATGCTTTTTTATCAAATGACCCGCTGCTTTTCTTCTTTTTGTGCTTTTTCGACATATGTTCAATTTAACTATTGACAAAATTAGGTTTTTTATTAATGCCAGGGTTAACGAAGACTATTGTAAGTTGAATCATGTTATTAAAAACATAACTCATGGAGTTATTCAATTGTTTAACAGCTTCCCGTTTTTTCTGTTAACAGGCGTCACGATTAACATATTGGGCAGGTTAGGCCGATGAAAAACCGTGGAATAAAAAAGCATGAACAAATCAAGTTGCATAAATTGTTAAGACTTTGGCACATAAATCCTTGGGTATTTTGGAGCCATTGAGTGCTGTTGGCAAATGTACATTTTTTTGGGCTGCTTCCTTTTCATGAATTTTCATGTGTTTATAATTAAGTTATTGAGTTTATCCGGTAGTTCGTCGTAGAAGAATCTTTAAAAATC
>CAZAMT010000284.1:0-5483 GCA_964486145.1 uncultured Bacteroidales bacterium | reverse complement strand
CAGTAATTATCTCAGATAACTTGTCCGACAATTGGCGGATGGTCTGTTTCATGTGGTTATGTTTCATATTTAACCATTGAGGTCGTTCAAATACTGTTCCAAAGTATATTCATCGGGTATAAGCACATGTCTTGCTTTTGATCCTTCAAATGGGCCCACAATACCCGCTGCTTCGAGTTGGTCAATGATTCTTCCGGCTCTGTTATAACCAATGGAGAATTTTCGTTGGATCAAAGAGGTAGAACCCTGTTGATTCTGAACGATGAGGCGGGCAGCGTCATCAAAAAGATCATCTTTTTTCTGCAGATCAACTTCACCAACATCACTGCTTGAATCTTCGCCTTCATATTCAGGGAGCATCATGGCTGATGGAAATCCTTGCTGGGAACCAACATAATCTGTAATTCGTTCAAGTTCAGGAATATCAATAAATGCACACTGTATTCGTACCAAATCACTTCCTGAAGCAATGAGCAAATCCCCACGTCCGATAAGTTGATTTGCTCCTGTAGTATCCAGAATGGTTTTTGAGTCTACTCCGGAAGTTACCCTAAAGGCTATCCTGGCGGGAAAATTGGCTTTGATTACTCCAGTGATAATGTTGGTTGTGGGACGCTGGGTTGCAATGATAAGATGAATGCCAACGGCACGTGCCAGTTGAGCAAGACGAGCCAACGGGTTTTCGATTTCCCTTCCCGCAGTCATAATTAAATCAGCGAATTCATCCACAACAATCACCATATATGGCAGGTAGCGATGCCCCTTTTCGGGATTCAGTTTTCTTTTAATGAATTTATCATTATATTCCTTGATGTTTCTAACCTGTGCTTTTTTCAACAGATCATAACGTCGATCCATTTCAATGGCCAACGAATTTAAGGTGAAAATTACCTTTTGGGTATCGGTTACAATAGCTTCGTCAGCATCAGGTAGTTTTGCAAGAAAATGACGTTCAATTTTGGAATACAGCGTTAATTCCACTTTTTTCGGATCAACAAGCACAAATTTAACTTGAGATGGATGCTTTTTATATAAAATTGAGGTGATAATGGCATTTAACCCAACGGATTTACCCTGCCCCGTGGCACCAGCAACCAATAAGTGTGGCATTTTGGTAAGATCAAATATGTAGGTTTCATTCGAAATGGTTTTTCCGAGTGCCACCGGTAATTCAAATTTCGTTTCCTGGAATTTCCTTGACGATACAATGGATAACATGGAAACGATGTCAGGTTTCTGGTTGGGAACTTCAATACCAATGGTGCCTTTTCCGGGCATGGGGGCAATGATTCTAATTCCAAGTGCAGCAAGGCTCAACGCTATATCGTCTTCCAGGTTTTTTATTTTAGAAATGCGAATACCGGGTGCCGGGACAATTTCATACAAGGTAATGGTAGGGCCAATGGTTGCTTTAATTTTGTCAATCTGGATTTTGTAATGGGCCAGTGTCTCAACAATCTTATTTTTATTGCTGATAAGTTCTTCATCACTTACGCTGGATGTATTGGAAGCATGATTTTCAAGCAGATCCAAAGGTGGTAATTTATAACCGGATAATTCTTTCGTTGGATCGTAATCTTCCATGGGTTTATCACTTATCCACTCGGCCGGCTCATCTTCAGGATTTTGGTTTTGTTCAATGGTTAGCTTAAGTTCATCGTCCTGTTCTACAGGCTTATCATCCTCATTGTTGGTATGATTTGTTTCATCTTCTTTTGGAATGCTGACTTCAAAGCGATCCTGTGATTCATTATCGTCACTGGCAAATTCAGTTTCAAAAACAAAATCGTTCGCATTCATAGAATCATCTTTATTACTGTCCGTTTTTTCAGTGGGTTCCGTTTCCAATTTTGTGGCTTCATCAGTAGAACCCAATAAATGAATCCTGAAAATTTTTAATAACGATTGAAATGAGAAAACAAGGAACGCAAAGGTCACAATGATCAACAGAAATGCTGTACCGGGCTTTCCAAGGATGGCTTCAATCCATTTGGTTACAAAATAACCATGTTTGCCCCCAAAACCACTTCCGAGGTAACCTCCTGCATCCTCGAACAGGTAACTTAACCAAAGAGAGAGAACAAACATACCGATGAGTGTGATCCGAATGGTTTTGCGTAAGGGCAGGAGCCTGATGTTTAACAGCCGAAATCCAATGATGATCAATAAAAAGGGTACAGCAAATGAAGCAATACCAAACAATTCGGTAATAAAAAGCAATGAAAAATATGCACCTGCTTTACCGGCCCAGTTTTCAACCTGTACATGTGCAGCCGAGAAAACACGTTCAAATTCAAAACTTTGATCTGCTTTCCATGTAAAAAAGTGGGAAATAAAGGCTACAAGTAAATAGGCGGAAAAGAAAAGCAGAAATATCCCGATGGTTAACTTGAAACGTTCATCACGAAAGATGCTTTTATTAGTTTTAGAAGTGGAATTTTTCTTTTTTGTATTCTTCTTTTTTCTTGCCATTACCAGTATTGCGTGTTTCTGCAATATTACTAAAGTGTTTAGAATAACTAAAAAAAATAACGAATATTATATTAACAGGATGGAGAATAATTGTAATGCACCAAAATTTTGAATTCAGGAGGTTTCAAGCATTTTATTTAATATCAGGATGATACTTTCACGTGAAACTGTTGTATATTCATCCGGTACGGTAAATACATCATTGGTAACTGTTTTCTGCTCTACTTTTTTTGCTGTCAGATTCATACGCAATTGCAATAATTGAAGCTGAAATTCAAGAAGTACACCGTTAATATCCCTGAATGGATTATTTCTGTTTGGATCGGAAACACCAATTTCATCAGTGAAATATATATTGTAAGGTTCAAGTCCCTTTTCAAAAACCTGGGCCGTTTTGGCATCAAATCCTAAATAATCCGAAGTTGTTTGATTATTGGTTTTTATGTTTTTAATATTCATATATTCAAAAATGCTTGATACTTCATTTTTATCGCAGTAATGAACATATTTATTATCAAAAAACTTCACCATAGTAATATCTTTGGAATTATTAAACTCAGAAATCAGACTGATGCTGAATAACCCCATAAACCCATCGATTTTGGTTAAGGAGTAATTTGAATTGAATTTAAGAATCATTTTTTTTGGTAATAAACTGGTTTCAATATTTTCCAGGTTATTCTGCAGATAATTAATTTCATACGTTATTTCACCTTCTGTAAAATCGTTTGCTTGTTTTGCAGTATCACACGAAAATGACAGAAATAAAATGATTACAATAAAAATGTATTTCTTTATTTTCATTTTATAGCGAAGTTCCCCTGTTTTTGATTCCCTGGTTAAAAATAGAAATATTATTTTCGTCATCAAATAAAATGAGCTATTCTTTTATGAAATAATAAAAATCATGGTTTAACATGCTCTGAAGTTATAGCTTTAATTCCGAATTATGATCGTCAGAATCCCTGATGATATACTTTCACAAATTTTAAATACATGAAAACAACAGATAAACCTAAATTGGCAGTGGTTGCCCTTGGAGGTAATGCATTGTTGAGAGATGAACAGGCAGGTACCATTGATGAGCAGGAAGAAAATACCTTTCAAACCCTGGAAAATCTGATTTTTTTGATAGAAGATAATTATAACCTGGTAATTACTCATGGCAACGGGCCACAAGTAGGGAATGCTTTATTAAGGAATGATGCTGGTGAAACAATATATCAGTTGCCACAAATGCCCTTGGATATCTGTGTTGCTGATACACAGGGTGGTATTGGTTATATGATTGAAAGGATCTTGAGAAATGCTCTTTTAAAACATAACATTCATAAAGAAGTTGTCACACTGGTTACCATGGCGTTGGTTGATAAAGATGATGCAGCCTTTAATAATCCAACGAAACGTATCGGGAAGGCATACAGCCATGAAATTGCCACCAGGCTACAGGATGAGAAAGGTTGGAAATTTAGGGAGGAAGTGAAGTCTGGCAATGGTTTTCGCAGGGTAGTGGCATCTCCCGAGCCGGTGACCATCATGAATGAAGATTTAATTCAGGATCTTGCCAATAAAGGTAGGATTGTTATTGCCAGCGGGGGAGGAGGTATCCCGGTCTATCGTGATGAAGATGGAACATTACGGCCTTCAGAAGCAGTAATAGATAAGGACCTTGCATCTTCCATGTTGGCAGCAAATATACGTGCTGATGAGTTTTATATTCTAACAGATGTACCGTACATCTATTTAAACTACAAAAAACCCAACCAGGTGAAGGTTGAATTCCTGGATTATCGGGACACGGTTAAATATTTAGATGATGGTCAGTTTGGCGAAGGAAACATGGCTCCAAAAATAAAAGCTGCACTAAATTTTATTGACAGGGGAGGGCATAAAAGTGTCATTACTGAGGCCACCAAGCTGGAGGATAAATCGTTCGGTTCTAAAATCACCCTGCACTATGAAGAGGAAAATTGATATATTTGTATAAAAATACATTTAAACTGAATAATTATTAATTTATTATGAGTTACAATCTTAGAAATCGTCATTTTTTGACATTGATGGATTTTGGTTCAGATGAAATCCGGTTTTTGTTAAAACTGGCTGCTGATTTGAAAACTGCGAAGTATTCGGGAACAGAACAACCCATGTTAAAAGGAAAAAGCATTGCTTTAATTTTTGAAAAAACATCAACAAGGACCAGGTGTGCGTTTGAAGTTGCAGCATATGACCAGGGAGCTCATGTAACTTATTTAGGCCCTACAGGTTCACAAATCGGTTATAAGGAATCCATGAAGGATACTGCCAGGGTGTTGGGCCGGATGTACGATGGCATTGAATACCGGGGTTTTGGACAGAAGATTGTTGAGGAGTTGGCAACCAATGCAGGAGTGCCGGTTTGGAATGGATTAACCAACGAGTACCATCCCACGCAGGTGCTGGCAGATTTTCTAACCATGCAGGAACATACCGATAAACCATTGCATAAGGTTTCATTTTGTTATGCCGGGGATGCCCGAAACAATATGGGAAATTCGTTGATGATAGGTGCTGCCAAATTGGGAATGGATTTTCGTGCAGCAGCACCAGCCGAATGTCAGCCGGAGAAGAATCTGGTTGAAAAATGCCGTGAAATAGCAAAGGTAACGGGTGCCAAAATTACCGTTACCGACAGTGTTAATGAAGCCGTAAAAGGCGTAGATTTTCTTTATACCGACGTCTGGGTTTCCATGGGAGAGCCGGAATCAGCATGGGAAAGCAGAATAAATCTTTTAAAACCTTACCAGGTGAATAAAAGTATGTTGGAGAAAACAGGTAATCCGAATGTAAAGTTTTTACATTGTTTACCTGCATTCCATAACCGGGAGACAAAAGTTGGGGAAGAAATTTTTCATAAATATGGTATCGATGGTATGGAAGTAACCGAGGATGTATTTGAATCACCGGCATCCATAGTTTTCGATGAAGCAGAAAACCGGGTACATACCATCAAAGCAGTGATGGTTGCCACA
>CAZAMT010000283.1:0-5510 GCA_964486145.1 uncultured Bacteroidales bacterium | reverse complement strand
ATCAATAGAAAAAATATTTTGTATTGTTTTATAATTTTCTTCGGTTTTGTGTACCGACCATATTTTTGCCCCCGGATGCCACCATGCCCCTTCCAGTTTTTTTATGGAATCTTTGATTCGATCATTATAAGGAAACTTAATATATATCAGCCTGTCCAATTCATCTATTTGAATTTCAACTGTCATGGCTGTTTCAATTTTAAGGATATGGCCAAAATCTAATATTGAAACACCATCCTGCCCTGATAATTTTTGTAAATATTCTTTTGATGACTGGTTTAACGGAATATGCCAGCACTTCATCGTCCGGCTCCATGCACGTTCGGGTATTTTTTTTACTTTTTCAATCAACCACGTATCGTAATCAAAAACCAGTTTGATGCGGTCTTCACCCCTGTGAAATACCTGGCCGATCGTTATTTTTTTGTCCCCTTTGATTGCCTCCATTGTATTTTATTAGTGCACTTTGTATCACCACACCTCCCCTATCCAACGTCCTTTTCCAATCATCATTTATTATCCAAATCTCATCCTTATCCAATGCTCCGCCCCGTCAGTCACATAATTAAAAATTCTGACAAATGAACTTACCGTTACTAAATAAAAAATAAATTCCGAAAAAAACAATAGAATTGTTTGTTGATTTACAATTTGTTTAAAAAAACACTCTTAATACAAAAACCATTGCCATCGAATGAAATAAAAGTACTTCGTATCAACGAGTCAAGGCTAAATTTAAAGAATGAAAAAGCCCCGGATCCCTCCGGGGCCAAAAAACCCTAAAAATTTAACCTAAAATTAAGCGAGAATCCTGATAAAAATTCCAGCCCGAAAGAAACTGTAAAAACAGTACTTTCATTTCATTTAACGTTTTGTTGATCGGTATGGTTACAGCAGGTTAAACCTTTTTTAACGTCTATGTATAAATGTTTCATTTTCACCCTGAATATCAAAATATTACATTAAAATTTTATTTTAAATCCAGCCATAAAATTTCTGCCTGCCTGCGGAAAATATCCATCCATTGTATAATTATTTCCATCAAGATAATATCGGTAAATCCATGCATTTGTCTCATAACTAACGTTAAAAATATTATTTATCAGAAATCGAAATTCTATCACCTCCGCGAATGGAAGATTTAAACGATACTTCATATTGATATCATTTAAAAAATAGGGATCAAGGCTCCGTTCCATCGATGCTGTATTGTCAATAAATTGTCTCGATACATATTTACTCACGATAGCAGCATGAAATCCGCTAAAAATTTCAAAATCCAGGTTGCTCCCGGCAATAGCTGCCGGTGAAAATGAAAGATCGGTCGAACCTGAATTTTCTTCGATCTGAAACGGTTCGTTATCCGGATCGGACCAATAATTCCAGTTGTCAACATATGTTACAAAATTCTCAATTTTATTTTCACTCAGGGTAACGTTAAAATCCCAACGCGCAAAATCTAGGATTCTCCATCCGGTCATCAACTCAATTCCGCTCCGGTAGCTATCCTCAACATTGGTCATTATGGCAGCGCCCACATCATTGATCTCACCGGTAAGTACCAACTGATCCTTATAATCCATAAAGTAAAAGTTCACATTAAACAAAACCTCCGTTGACCGAAAATGATACCCCAGTTCATAGTCGTACAAAGTTTCGGCACCAGGCAACGAACCACCTGGCGGAGCATCAACATAATTGGTGCGGTTAGGTTCGCGATTTGCCGTTGCAAAAGAAGCATATATCTCATTTTGGTCGTTCAATGAGTAAAAAGCACCCAGTTTTGGATTCAGAAAATCAAAATCCAGTCCTTTCATGGTAATGTCTCTCAAATCATTATCTATGCCTTCAATATCGTACCGAATACCCCGATACTGTACATCGGCGAACAGGTTCAGGTGGGGCATTACCTGGTAATGAACTTTTGCATATATATTAAAATCAGTTTTTAATCCGGTTCCCCTGTACCATTCATGATCATAACTATCATCTGGTGCAAATTCTGCCCAAATGATGTTTCCATAATGCTTTCCGTCATATTGGTTCCAGGCCCCGCCCAGGGTTATATCAACGCCCGCGTTCTGATAATTCAGAGAATAGGTAGCTCCATAAAAATGATTATCCAGCCAACGTCTCCGTATCAGATCCGTAATTTCAATAACTTCATTTCCAACTGTGACGTTATCCAGTCCGTAAGCAGAAAAACTATCATCTTTCCGCTCCTGTTCATAATAGCCTATACCCCGCGTGTAATGCAATGCAGTATTAAAATATAGATCCCGGCTTATTTCTCTTGAATAATGTAACTGGTAATGCGACTGCAGGTAATGATCTATCTCATTATCGTAGGTGTAGTAATTATAGGTTCTGTTATCGGAATTTATCATGTGCCTGGTTTGTTCCGTTGTGTAAAGTCCGTGCAATTCATAACGCATCATACCCTCCTGGTCGTTTTGCAACCTTACCTTTGGTACACCCCACCAGGCCTGATATGTTTCTTCAAGGCCAGAAGTAATGTGAAACTTTAAAATACTTTTATCTGAAAAGTATCCACCCGACAGGTAAAACGATTTTAGGTCGGACCATGCACGATCAATGAAACCATCCGAAGTAATTTTTGATAACCGGCCATCAAACGTAAATTTATCATTCATGAGCCCTGTACCAAACGTTACAGTATTTTTAACGGTATTAAATGAACCATAAGCTCCGTTGTATTCGGCATAAGGTTTTTTATTCATTTCGTTGGTCTGTACATTGATTGTAGCACCAAAAGCACCGGCGCCATTGGTTGAAGTTCCCACTCCCCGTTGAACTTGTATATTGCTTGTAGAGCCTGCAAAATCGGGTAAATCAACCCAAAATACACCATGCGACTCAGCATCGTTGAGTGGTATACCATTGATGGTAACGTTCATCCGGTTTAAATCAGTCCCGCGTATCCTCAACCCGGTATACCCAACACCATTGCCTGCATCGGTGGTTGAAACCACCGAGGGCATTTGATTGATCAAAACCGGTATGTCCTGTCCAAAATTTCTTCTTTCAATTTCTGTTTCATCAATTTCACTAAACGATACCGGCGTTTTTCGCCCGGCCCTTGTGGCTTTTACGATTACCTCTTCACCCAAAATTCTGGCGGGTTTTAGAATAATCTCAATTTGCCGATCGCTTTTTAATGTAACTGAAACCGTATCATCGCGGTACCCGACATACGAGGTAATGACCAGGTATTCACCTTCTTTTAACTTTGAAAAACTGAATTCGCCCCGGAGTCCGGCCGATGTTCCCCTGAACGACCCTCCAAGCATTACATTTGCACCCGTTAGTAACTCACCATTGCTGTTTTTGACTACACCCTTTAAGGTAACTTGCGAATAAGCATGCAATGAAAAACATGCGTATGCAAGCAAAAGAAACATTACTCGCTTCATAATTTAAATATTTTTTGATAAACATTAAGCAGCAATGACTTTCATTGCCTCTTATCCCTTCGCCGGCATTATCCGGATCAGGTTCTAAGGGTATATTCTCAGCCCGAACTTAGTCACAAACATGCAACTGGGCACCCCCTTAGAGAACTTATATGCAAATGTAGTAAAAGTTGTTAAATAAAAACAACCCCCTCATTCCATTGATTCAGGAGATTATTTGAAATTAAAGAATAAAATGCATGCATTCCATGATGACAGACGCTCCGAAAAGCTCATTGAATTCAGGTCGTAAATAATTTTTCCTGCTGATAAAAAACCATATCTTGTGCGAATATTCAGGTTAATCATGAAGCCATTGAATCTGTCATTTTACCACGAATCACTGAAGCGAAAACAAAAGCTTGATCGTTTTTTCACCAGGTATTTCTATGTTCAAAAACCTTTTGAAGAACTGGGAAAGAATTCGAGAACCTCTCTTGCTCATTCTTACCGGTTTCTATTACCGACTGGCGTAACATACATGTACAAAACGGCAAAGTGCGTTTTTCCTGTAAAGACAATCGAACCGGACGTTACAAGCAAATGATTCTTGATATTTACGAATTTATCCGCCGGTTTCTATTGCATATACTGTTAACAGTTCTTTTTAACGTAATCTGCCTAACTCTTTTTTTAGCCTTACTTTAATTCCTATAGTATTCGGTTGCTTTTTTTATTTTTTTGTTCCAAATCCTTTGAAAAATGTATAACAGAAAACTCCATCAAGTTCTGCTGTCCTATATAAATCCTTTATTCCTTTCTTAAATGCCAAGCTATCCACAATGCCTTGCTGTATTGCCTTTTCACTAATTCCCTCAATCATGGCTGTAAATGTGTTTTTGATAAATCCTTCGACAAGCTGGGGTCTGCTTGCATCAACATATACCATTCGGGGTGAAACTGAAATATCTAAAAACCCAATTGATTTAAACAAAGGATATAACTCTCTCCCAATATTTGAGTTGCCTCCGTTTTGTTTTTGAAGTTGAATCAAGCAATTTATAGCTGAGGAAGCATATTTACTATCAGGATAGAAGAACGTTGAACCATGGTCTCCCTCAATGGCAACAATCGTTCCTCCTTTTTTTAACACTCTTTTTAATTCATTAAGTGCTTGCATTGGATTGTGAAGATGTTCCAATACAAAACAAATAATCACACTATCAAAAGTCAGGTCTTTAAATGGTAAATTATATATATCTGCTTGTTTTAGTTCAACATTATCTATGCCTAAAGTTTTTATCATTCCCTTAGCCTCTTTTATAGAATCTTCAGATAAATCAACCGATATGAAATTTGAATCAGGATTTTTTTTTGCTATTATTTTTGTTTGCGCTCCAACCCCGCATCCTGCCTCAAGGACTAAGCTATCTTTGGGAAATATTGAATCATTATGAATAATGTCCACCAATGTTGCAGCTTGGTCATTAAGTCTCAAAGCTTCTCTTTCAGAATATCCATGTACATATTTGTTGCTTTCCATACTAGTTGTCTATCAAATTTATCAATTCGTTATTGATTTAAAATCTTTTAACCAATAATTAACGGCGCGTATGTCTAACCTGTAATGCGATGAATTCTTTGTTTTTCAACTGGAATTAGTTAAAATTATTTTGTAGAATGATTGCTCTTGCCAGATTAACCCCAAAATAAAAGCCATTTGATGAAGATATTAAAACTTCATTATCACCATTATTTATTAAAATTAAATCTCTATTTTGAGCATATCCTCCAATTAATTGTACTATGGTGTTTGCCTCCGGTCTAAGTGTCAGCTCAACTTGATATTTGTCCTGATATTGGCCAATCTGCTCGAAATTGGCAGAAGGAACCTCAAAACCAATTGCTTGATAAGGAGTATATAATTCATCAAATCCTTCATGTAAATATCTGAAAGTAATATCGAAGTGATTACCCATGTTTTTTCTTATTGCTGCTGAAGTATTCCATTCACTTCCGTCTAATAAGGTATGTGCCATGAGATCTATTCCTCCCGGTGCACTCCATTCTATAGCGCTCGCCGGCATACCCACCATT
>CAZAMT010000282.1:0-5512 GCA_964486145.1 uncultured Bacteroidales bacterium | reverse complement strand
TTAAATGCTGAATAATTTATTAATCCCGTTTTGCAATAGTGAAACGGGATTTTTCATACCCTATTTAAAAGTAATTTTTATTTATTATCGATATTTATTTAAATTCGCAGCGGTACTTTATTTCCGAAACTTTTAAAAATTCTGTAGGTAGAAAGAAAAATACCAACAAATAGGGATTTCATTTACTTGTACCAGCAAGTATATTTGTCAGCATGAATGTAAAAAACAATAACAGCACAAAAAAAACGATTTCACTGGTATTACTTGTCCTTGTGGTTGCCCTGGCAGTAAATAACAGTTTGTATATTCATGTACATTCCTTCAACGGAAAAAGTGTGGTTCATGCACATCCGTATCAAAAATCGGATACAGGTAATTCAGGCTCAAACCATGAACATACAGGATTCGAATTATTTCTGTTGAATACATTTCAGAGTTTTCTGTTTTGTGCTTTTTTAACCGGCTTGCTTATTATTCTGACAAAAGGCGTTGAAATAATCGTTACCCCGCTCATATCCACACTAAAAAGGGAAATTGAAATTCGTTATGGCAGGGCACCTCCTGTTCATTTCTAATTTGCATAGTTAATTTTAGTTTCTCATTCTTTATTTATTAAATTACCCATGAAAAAAATTTTAAGTTTTATTGTAGCGATCATAACTGTATCGTTTTCACTTTCAGCAAGAGAAAAAACAGATGCCCACATTGTTGGTCATGTTGTATGTAATAATGAGCATGTGCCATTTGTAAATATTTTTATTAAAGGTACTACCATCGGAACAGTATCGGATGAAACCGGTCACTTTCGCCTGGGGGATGTACCCGTAGGAGCGCATACCATTGAAACCAGTGCCGTTGGATATACATCCGGATTGCAAATGGTAACCATCAGCCCGGGCCAAACCGTTGAAGTTAATTTTGAGATTCAGGAAGATGTTCTGGGCCTCGAAGAAGTAGTTATTACAGGCGACCGAAATGAGAAAAGGCGAAATGAATCATCTGTAATAGTAAACACCATCGCGTCGAAAGTTTTTAATTCAACACAGTCAACCAATCTAAATGAAAGCCTGAATTTTGTTCCAGGCCTCCGCACAGAGAATAACTGCCAGAATTGTGGTTTTAACCAGGTACGTATGAACGGAATGGATGGCCCGTATTCACAGGTATTGATAAACGGGCGTGCAATTTTTAGCGGTCTTGCGGGTGTTTACGGACTTGAACTGATTCCTTCAAACATGATCGAACGAGTGGAGGTTGTTCGCGGCGGAGGATCAGCACTGTATGGCAGCAATGCCATTGCCGGTACCATTAATGTTATTCTCAAAGACCCGATAACCAACTCCTATCAATTGCAAGCAAGCACCGGTTCAAAAGGGGTAGGCATGCAAAATGGGGCCAACAATGCAGCAGGGCGCAACATTGAATTTAATTCTTCACTGGTTACAAACAATAATAAATCAGGTGTTTCAATCTTTGGTAATTATAAAAACCAGGATCCGTTTGATGCAAATAACGATGGTTTTTCAGACCTTGTCTCCTTGAAAAACACAACGGTGGGAACCCGGTTTTTTCATAGATTTGGGCACAGAAGCAGGATATCCGCTGATTTTTTTAATATTCGTGAAACACGCAGGGGAGGGGATAAATTTGATTATCCCGAACACGAAGCCAACATTGCTGAATCGGTTGAACACAATATTACCACCGGAGCTTTAACCTACGACAAGTTTTTCAGGGAAGTTGATCTCCTTTCCGTTTATGGTTCCATGCAGCAGGTTGAGAGGGATTCCTACTACGGCGCCCTCCAATCGTTAAGTGATTACGGATTTACAGAAGATTTAACTTACCAGTTTGGAGCTCAGTATAAAGCAAACGTTCAAAATTCAACCCTGCTTATGGGAATTGAGAACCAGGGAAGCTGGTTGAAAGATGAAAAACTGGGTTATGCTGACCTTGAAAATGCTTTGATGATAGATGGTACTCTCGTGGTTCCACATTTGTCAAATACCATTGTGGCAGATCAAAATCTAACTATTTTTGGTTCGTTCATGCAATACGAATATAAGTTGAATAAATTAACTGCATCTGCCGGGTTACGATATGACCATTACGAAATCATTGATAATAGCCAGGAAAATAAACCTGTTTCAGGAGATGTGTTCAGTCCCCGCATCAATCTGCTTTACAATATCAGCGATAATCTTCAGGGCAGGCTAAGCTATTCGCAAGGATACAGGGCACCTCAGATTTTTGATGAAGATTTGCACATTGAAACATCAGGCTCAAGAAAAGTGTTGCATCGCAATTCCTCCGATTTGATACAGGAAACCAGTCAGAGTTACATGGCATCGTTTGACTTCAATAAAAACTGGAACACGGTAAGTTTTAAATTTCTTGCAGAAGCATTTTATACAAGATTAAATAATCCGTTCTCCAATGAATATGGCGAGCCCGACGAAAACGGAACTGTAATATACACCAGGGTAAATGCAGAGGATGGGGCTTCAGTTAAAGGAACGAACCTCGAAATGTCGTTTATACCATCGGGTGCATTTGAGCTAAGTTCGGGTATTACAATCCAGTCGGGTAAATTTGATGAGGAGCAGGAATTCAATTCCAACGAATTTATTCGATCTCCGTCTGTTTATGGATTTGTTATGGCCGACTGGGATGTTGCAAAGAAAATCTCCATCAATGCCACCGGAAATTATACCGGAAGCATGTACGTTCCGTATTTTGGTCCTGCAATTGAAAATCCCGAGGAAGGTGAGCTTCGAAAAACCAATCCGTTTTATGATCTTGGAATAAAATTCGAGTACGAATTAACGTTGAACGGAACAAAAATGCACGTGTTTACAGGAATAAAAAACATCCTTCATTCGTACCAGGATGATCTTGATATAGGCATAAACCGTGATCCCGGTTATGTTTACGGTCCTTCTATGCCAAGAACAATTTACGTTGGATTAAAAATAGGAAATATGTTAAAGTAAGATCCGGTTAATATGGACAGGCAGTTCACTTTTTAAAAAAATTGTCTTTAATTTGCTTTTTAAACTGTGAACTGACCTAACCGGTTTCTGAATGGATATTGAAGACCACATACTTTTAGTAAGATTAAAAGAAGGCGATGCAAATGCTTTTGAAAAAATCTACAAAACCTATTATAACATACTTTATGCTTACATTCTCGAAATTCTGGAGAACAGGTTGTTTGTCGAAGATGTAATTGAGGATATTTTTGTTACCATTTGGGAGAAGCGTGAAACATTATCTATGGAAGTATCATTCAAATCCTATTTATTAACCTCCGCCCGAAATGCCAGCCTTGATTTTATCCGGAAAAAGAATGTGAGAGAAAATTACAAAATCAAGATAGAACATAAAAACCGAATTGAATCTGGTTACGAATTATTTAAAGTTCTGGAATCAGATACTTTTCAAAAAAAGGAATTAAAAGCATCCATTGACAAGGCTGTTGCGGCATTGCCCCGAAAATGCAGGAAAGTTTTCAAACTTAGCCGCTATTTTAAACTCAAGAACAAAGAAATTGCTCACCGTTTGAATATTTCTGAAAACACCGTTGAAAAACATATGGGTACAGCACTTTCAAAATTAAGAGAGGTACTATCAAAGCATTATGACTTTTTAATACTGTTTTATTTTTTATTATCCATCCAGGTTTTGTTCAACTGATGCAATGAAACACCCATGACAAAGTTTCAACATACACAACCTGTCCCTCCAAAGCGGGAATTTTTCTTAAAAGCTCTTTGCGTCTTAGCGACTTTGCGTGAAATAAATTTCTAACAGAAAACAGTACTGAAAGGACTTTATCCATGAAGGCCAAAGCATTATCATTTATCACAGATCCCCCTTTCGTGCTGTTTTTTCTCCGCCTGAACGAGAGAACCTATCCGCCTAAACGGAACACAAAGGGGGATACCTTAAATTCCTACCCTCACCCCCTGTAATCCCCCTCTGACAGAGGGATAAATGCTGATTATCAGATTTGGTATAGACAATAGAGATGAATAAAATATTGAATACTAACATAACTTGTTATTTATATCCAAAAAAAATTAAAAACAAACCTACGGTAAATACTTTTATAAACGTCTATTCTATAACAATGCGAAAAATGAAAGACCATAATAAGGAATTAATAGTAAAATATCTCATAGGAACTATTTCCCCGGAAGAGTTGGAGAGATTTGAGGGTTGGCTGAATGAATCTGATGAAAACATGCTGGCATTTGAAGAAATCAAAACAGCCTGGGTTATCTCACGATCCGAAGATAGTAATACAATGAAAGGAAGGGCCAGGGTTTGGAACAATATATTAAGCAGAATGGACGCGTTAAGGAAGGATTACAGGCACATTCACCGAAAACAACAGGTTGCTGCTTTAACGCGGGCGGCCGTGGTTTTTATCGCGGTGGGGCTCGGTGCATTCATCATGTATATCACTTCAACTTATACGAAAAGTGGCAATTCCAATGCAGCAAGCTTTAATGCAGTGGTGTACAACGATACCATTCTGATTGAAGCGAATATGGGTTCCCGGTCGGAGGTGTTACTTCCCGATGGTAGTAAAGTCTGGCTAAATGGCGGTAGCAAATTAAAGATGCTGCCGGACTTTTATACAGGAAAACGAACCGTTTACCTGACAGGGGAAGCTTATTTTAATGTAACCAAAAAAGGGGAAAATGATTATTTCAGGGTAAAAACTTCGGATATTCAAATCAAAGTATTGGGTACCCAATTTAACCTGAAATCCTATCCGGAGGAAGGCACGATAGAAACAACCCTTGAAGAGGGATCGGTTGTCATTGAAAAAGAAACGAATGACAGGCTGATGAGCATTGCAGCGCTCTCCCCAAATGAAAAAGCCATATTTGTAAAAAAAGACGGCAAACTTACCGTGGATAACATTAATCCTCAGGATGAACAAGAACAGGGAAATATCAATGGTTTCCAAAAATTAGTTAGAAAGGAACATTTGTTTATTAAGGAAGATATTGATACTCATCTATATACATCCTGGAGAAATGGATACTTGAAATTTAAAGATGAAAAATTTGAGAATATCCTGGTGAGGATGGAACGCTGGTATAATGTAAAATTAGAAATAAAGAACCCCAAACTAGCCAGTTTAAGGTTTACTGCCAGTTTTAAAAATGAAACCATTGAGCAGGCATTGTACGCACTAAAACTAACGCATGCATTTGATTATAAACACAATATTGAGGAAAACCTGATTACCATTAAGTAGTGGTGGTTACAGGTCTTTCGTATTGTCTAACTAAAATTGAAATTATGAAAAAAACCTAATCATTGAAAAAATTCACCTCCTGGTAGTTCGCATTCAGGAGAACGGAATTCACCAATTTTTTTCTAAAAACAAAAAACGGGAAATGCGGTAACATCTCCCGTTTAGAGCTAATTTGATTTTTATTTTGTTAAACTAAAATCTTTCCAAAGGTATGAAAAAACTAGTATTAATGAAAGG
>CAZAMT010000281.1:0-5560 GCA_964486145.1 uncultured Bacteroidales bacterium | reverse complement strand
TTAAGTTCGTTAAATTAAAAAAAATAAATATTTTCGTAAGCTATTATCATATTTAAAAATTTACAGGATGAACATTCATGAATATCAGGGAAAAGCGATATTAAAAAGTTATGGCGTTGCAATTCCGGAAGGCGTGGTTATAGAGGATGCTTCGGAAGCCAAAAATGCGGCTGAAAAAATCAAAGAAAAAACAAATGCAAATACATGGGCAGTGAAAGCTCAAATTCATGCCGGGGGTCGAGGCAAAGGCGGTGGTGTGAAAATTGCAAAATCACTTGATGAGGCTGAAAAATTTGCCGGTGATATTATTGGTATGACGTTGGTTACACATCAAACCGGTCCAAAGGGGAAACTGGTGCAAAAAGTATTGATTGAAGAAGGAATTTATTATCCTGGACCGTCTGAAATAAAGGAATATTACATGAGTGTGTTGTTAAATCGAACAAGTGGTAAAAACATTGTTATGTATTCTACCGAGGGTGGAATGGACATTGAATCGGTTGCTGAAAAAACACCTCATTTAATTTTTAAGGAAGAAATTGATCCCAACGTTGGTATACAAGGATTCCAGGCCCGTAAAATAGCTTTCAACCTTGGTTTATCCGGAAAAGCATTTAAAGAAATGACCAAATTTGTGGTTGCTTTGTATCAGGCTTACGAAAAAAGTGATTCTTCGTTGTTTGAAATTAACCCGGTAATTAAAACTTCTGATGACCTTATCCTTGCTGCGGATTCGAAGGTAAATCTTGATGACAATGCCCTTTTCAGGCACAAGGACTATGAAGAATTAAGAGATCTAAACGAAGAGGACCCCACAGAAGTTGAAGCCGGAAAACATGGGTTAAATTTCATTAAACTGGATGGAAACGTAGGTTGCATGGTCAATGGTGCAGGTTTGGCCATGGCCACAATGGATATTATCAAGTTATCAGGAGGCGATCCCGCCAACTTCCTTGATGTTGGAGGAACCGCGAATGCTCAAACGGTTGAGGCCGGCTTTCGGATTATCCTCACGGATCCAAATGTAAAAGCAATCCTGATCAATATTTTTGGCGGTATTGTAAGGTGCGATCGCGTGGCACAGGGAGTTGTGGATGCCTATAAAAAAATTGGTGATATTAAAGTGCCCGTTATTGTGCGCCTGCAGGGAACGAATGCTGAGGAAGCAAAAGTTATCATTGATGAATCAGGATTAAAGGTCAAGTCTGCAATTACATTGCAGGAAGCCGCCGACCAGGTAAAAGAGGTGGTTGGTTAATTCAATTCATTACCATTGAACGGGTTTTCGTTTCAGAGGCATGGTCATGCATCGGGCCCCTCCTCCGCCGCGGGATAACTCGGAACCATCGATGGTGATTAAATATTTATCATAAGCAGCAAGGTCAATGTTATTGGAAATAACATCATTGGCCTTTATTATTTCCAAACCTGCGTTGTGCACCTCCTCCGTAGTATACACGTTTCGGTTATATCCAATAATTTTACCCGGCCCTAAGGCAAAAAAGTTGGCCCCACTATGCCACTGCTCACGCTCCTGAATAACAGGATCTTTTCTGCCTCCACAGTAAACCGGCTTTAAGTCCATTCCCAATGATTTTAATACCGTAGGAATATTTACGGTTGTTTTAATATGTTGCACCTTTCCGTTATCAAGTGTAATATGAACCGTTTGATAGCGGTTTTGTCGAATAATCAACGGTTCATAGATCATACATTTATCCACATCCAGCATGGTAAAAGTCATGTCGAGATGAATAAAAGACTCCGGTGTTTCAGGGAGTTCCTGAACAATTACATGCAATGGTTCTTTATGCTGACTAAATTTTTCGATGATATAATCAATTCCCTGCGATGTTGTTCGTTTGCCAATACCAATGATGATGATATCATCCCTGGCAACCAAAACATCTCCACCTTCAAAACTTATGTTTTGCAGATTATCCGGTACATTCACCAGGTTATTTTTCAATACCGGATGATATTCAAAAATTGCATTCATTATCATGGCTTCCCGTTCCCTTACCCTGCTTGCCATTTTACCTATAAATACACGATCAAAAATACTCATGGAAGAATCGCGGGTAAAGAAAAAATTCGGTAACGGAAGTAACGCGTAGGTTTCTTTATTCAAAAACCTGGTTAAACTATCCTTTTTTAAAAGAACACCTTCGATGAGAGCGGAAGTTAATTCTTCGGGAGTAAGTTTTAAAAGATCGGATTCTGCATCCGGTACACCTTCATATATGCAAATACGATGAACCAGGTCGACAGTAATTTCTTGTTGATGCAGTACGTCTGAAAAAAGATTTCTTACCTGGGAAGTTTGCGTGGTCTTTTCAAGAACCTTTTTCAATTGGTTATACTCTCTATTTGCTACCGACAAATTCAGGATATCACTGTAGAGCGCTCTTTCAGCGTTTTTGGGAGTCATGTTTTCTACTTCAGGGCCGGGTGTATGCAAAATAACATGCTCAATGTCACCTATTTCACTTCGTACATCAACAGAAAAATTATTCATTTGCAATTATTCAGTTCTATATTTTTTGGCTAAAATCAATCCTTACATTATATGTACCAATTTTGTTATGCAATATTATAAACTTTAATGCTGATCTGATTAAAATTTATAAATGATTGATATCAGTATAGGAACCAGGATGGACAAAACTACGCCATTAAAAATGGATAGCAACGTATATTCTTTGCCGGAAAACCGCACAACAGCAGGCAGGGTTGTGTCCATCGAAGTTGCCCCGCCGGAAGCAATGGGTGCCAGTTTTCCAAAATATTTAACCATGAATGGTGCCATCAATAGTGTTAGTATTTCCCTTGAAATGTTTGCAACGAGGGCAATTACACCCAGTCTTTCTCCTGCAAATTCCGAAATCAAAACACTTGACAAACTGTAGTAGCCAAACCCTGAGCCAATGGCCAAAGAGTCTCCCAGTTGCATCCCGGGCGAAAACACTGAAATAAGTGCTGAACCAATAAATGTTCCAACTACAACCGACAATGGAATCAGAAAAACCCGGAAATCAAATTTCTTAAGGATATCAATGAGTTGGTCATCAATACCGAGGCCTAACCCCACAAGAAACAAAAGAATGTAAAGAACAATAGTGGTTGTTTCTTCCCTTGCAAGAATATCGGGTAGCTCAACGTTCATTGCAAGCAGAAGACCAAGCAAAAAGAACAATATGATGATGATACTACTTTTCATGAACACCTTTAAAAAACTTTGAATAAATCCATCCTGCAATAACTACACTGAAAAACACGGCAGCAACACTGAACAAAATACCGTAAAACCCGATAGTTCCCATGTTATTGATAATGGTTTTATTTAAACCAACGGCAATACCCAAAAAAAACAATAAGAAATATACTGCCCACTCAGTTAGCCAGCCCACTGTTCTCCGGATGTCAAATCTTTTTTTTACGACAAAGCCTGTTGCCAATCCCAGGCAAAAAATCAACAAAATTTCCCACATCCTATGATCTGTTAAAGCATTTAAGCCTGTGACTTCTGTCGCAAAACGGCATTGCTTCAGAATTACCGCAACGACATACATACAATTTTTTTCCCAGTTCCCTCCTGCTTCCTGATGAATCAACAAAAGAAAAATCCCCGGTAACAAGGATAGGGCCATTTTCAATAATCTTAAATTCTACTGATTCCAAATTTTTATCATCTTCTGACATAGCCGTATTTTATTCTATTCTGCTTCAAAACCTATTTTCCTGTGCGACCCGTCGCAAAAAGGCATTTTACTGGAATGTCCACACCTGCAAAGAGAAGTTAACTTCATAGTTTTCATCTCGTTTCCCTGCTCATCAAACAATTTGAAATTTCCCCTAACAATGAGCGGGCCACCCTTCATAACTTTTACTTCTGTGCGTTTTATTTCCTCCTTTTTCTCTTTCGATTCCGGTGTCTTTGCTTTCCCGATGTCTTTGTTCCATTTATAAAAAAGCGCCTGTGTCGGGCATTTATCAACTACTTCAATAATCTTCTCCGTTGGTGCTCCCTGCATGTTAACCCATGGCCTGTTTCTCGGATTAAATACATCAATCAATTCCTTGTAACATGTAGTTGCATGGATACACTTTGCAGGCCTCCAGTAAACCGTTATCTCACCATTTGTATAATCTCTGTCTTTCGAATCCATCGTGTTCTCTTTTAATCATCGGCAAAAATAGTAAAAATAAAGCTGCATTTTGGCACTGTTGACAATTAACCTTTTCAAGAACTTCATGAGCCGGTCACCTTGAAGATTCAACGAAAAGCAAAATAAAATTAAGACAGTTTTTTTATCTTACCCTGTTTTTTGTTGATATGATGCCCCGATATGGGATGTAAATTCCACATGCTACACTACTGTAATCTCATTCACAATAAATTATATATTACTGTTTTTTAAGTACTTGAAATCCTTAATGCGTGAATCGATAATTGTGGCACGGTATTGACTTTATCTGATAACTGAAGTTTAATTTAAATATAAATATTATGAACAAATTACAAATCAAAGGAAACTGGAACCAATTGAAAGGTAAACTGAAACAAAAATATGGTGAATTAATTGATGATGATCTTACTTATGTCGAAGGACATGAAGACGAACTTTTGGGAAAGTTGCAGGAAAAAACCGGCAAATCCAAGGAACAATTGGCTGAAGAAATTAATAAATTGTAACAAGCCATGCGAACCTTACTCTACATCATTGCCGTTATACTCGTCATTGGATGGCTTTTTGGATTTTTTGTTTATTCCCTGGGCCATCTGATTCATATTCTTCTTGTATTAGCGGTAATTTCATTGTTAATATCAATTATTAGAGGTAGATAACAAATTTAAAATTTAAATAACATTTATGATTATGCAAACCATAACAAAAATTTTCACATTGTTTCTTATGTTTGGACTTCTAAGTTCATGTAACCAGGAATCTAAAGACGAATCGAGAATCAGTGAGGAAACCAATGAAGTTCTTAATGAACTGAAAGATGAAATGAACGATACCCGTGAAGAAATAAATGAGTTGCTTACCAATGAACCGGATAACTTTGAAGCAGAAGTTGAAGATGCACTTGATAAATTTGAGGAACAAATCGAGGAATACCGGGATAATTTGGAAAATGCAGGTGATGACATGGAACGTGAAACAGAAGCAATTATCGCGGATCTTCAACAGCAAAAACAAGACATTAAAGCGAACGTGGAACAATTTAAAAATAGTTCAGAGGAAAACGCAGAAGATTTAAAAAACAACATCAAAAACGGACTTCAGAATTTTAAGAATGATTTGAACCGATTGATCAATGCTAAAAAATCCGACCAATAAAATAACCAGTAAGTTTCATGAATAGTGGTTTAAGTTAAGTAAGTGCATCCTGATTATAACAATAAATCAGGATGCTTATTTGTTAATGTAAATCCGTATGCATACAAAAATGTCTTATTACATCCCATGTATTTCAATTGGCACTGAAGAAGTGTCTGTTTTAAAAATGCCGTGCAGCATTTAACGAACACAGTGAATAAATTTGAAAGAAAAAG
>CAZAMT010000280.1:0-5585 GCA_964486145.1 uncultured Bacteroidales bacterium | reverse complement strand
ATAGATATACTTTTTTTTGTAACCGGTTTAGATATGGGGTAGTCTTAAGAACAATTACATATTCACTTAAATCTAAATAATCATGTACGAATTTTTAATCACCCTGGTCATTTTTGCTACTATTTTTGGAGTTTTTTATTTGTTCTTTACCACGAGGAACAAGGAGCGTCTTGCATTGATCGAAAAAGGTGCGGATGCCAGCATTTTTAAAACCGAAGGTCCCAGGCTGGCCATTTGGAAAATCATTGTTATACATCTTGCCATGCTTTCTGTAGGAGCAGGAGTAGGAGTGATGATTGGAGCTATCTTTGAATCTACCGGAATCAGTGACGATATCGTGTATCCGGCAGCTATTTTCTTGTTTTGCGGATTGGGATTACTGGTAGGGTATTTTATTACCTTGCGAGCCGAAAAAAGTAATTAGCCTTTGGGTGAAAGTAAACTGCTGATTTTTTATGTTTCCCTTTATGAGGGTCAGGTGATGAAACAGACCTCCGATAAATCGGAGCAGGCTATCCGCCAATTGTTGGACAAGTTGTCTGAGATAATTACAGAGGTACACTGCGCTTTCGCATAGCTTCAGCGGAGCAAGCACGACCATGATTAAAAAAGTAAAAAATCAGCAGTTTTTGCGTTTTTTTAGCCTGGCTTTCTCCATTCATGAACACTAAGCATTTGCCGATAATTCTAACGGATAAATTCATCAATTTCTTTGCGATAAGGAGCTGAAGGTTGTGCTCCTAATTTAGTTACTGAGAGTGCCGCGGCTCCGCTTGCAAACCGAACAGCCTGTTTCAGAGATTTACCCTCCACAAGAGCAACTGCCAGGCTTCCGCAGTAGATATCGCCTGCTGCTGTTGTATCAACCGCTTTTACAGCAAAAGCTTCCACTTTTTCAATACTTTCGTGTGTGCCGATAAGCGAACCTTTTTCTCCCAGCGTGAGAATGACGGTTTGGGTGCCAAGATCCATCAGTTTATGAATGGCCGCTTTTGCACTTTCATAATTGTTTACGGTTATGCCTGATAAGATTTCAGCCTCGGTTTCATTTACAACAAGTATGTTTACTTTTTTCAAATAATCGACATCAAACGTGCGGGCCGGCGCAAAATTCCAAAGCACGCTTTTGTTTTTTTCATCACAGTATTCCAGGATGTATTTTAACGTTTTTGGAAGAATCTCATACTGGAGCACTACAATTTCTGCATCATCAATAACAGATTTAACCTGGTCGATGTATGCAGGTGAAAGTCTGTAATTTGCTCCCGGAGAAACCGATAAATAGTTTTTACCTCCTTCACCTATCATTACCAGTGCTGTTCCGGAGGAAATTCCTGTTTCTCTGAAAATATACCGGGTATCCATGCCATCGTTTTGGAAGTTCTTGATCATGGTTTCGGCAAAAAGGTCATCACCCACACAATTGACAAATGTTACATTCCCTCCGGCCCGGGCAGCTCCAACCGCCTGGTTGGCTCCTTTACCTCCAAACGTTTGCATATATTCAGCATCGGTAATGGTTTCTCCCTCTTTTGGAAGACGCTCCATTTTCATGATCATATCAACATTGGAACTTCCGATGACAACTATTTTTGAATTCATACTTTGCTGTTTAATTGATTCTGGCCAAAATGATTAATAGGAGTCCTGAGATAAAGAAAATAAACATGGTTGTAAGATAAAGATTAACAGTTTTTGGGGCACCTTTAAATTCTTTCCATATAAATACGCCCCAGGCGGCTGCAATCATAGTTGCTCCCTGTCCAAGTCCGTATGAAATGGCCGGCCCTGCCTGTTCTGCAGCGATGAGGCTGAAAAGCAAACCCAAACTCCAAATTAGTCCACCAAGAATACCAACCATATGCAACCGGAAGTTTCCTTTGACGAAATAATCACGGTACGTAGCTTTTTCTCCCGTAATTGGTTTATACATAAAAATGCTGTTCCAAAGAAAATTGGATAAAAATATAGCTACAGAAAATATGAAGACTGCGGTATACGGTGTCATTTTTCCGGTTTCGGGGTATGCAAAATTCAATGACATGGAAGCCGCGACAAATCGGTAAAAGAATCCCATGACAATTCCTGAAAAGATGGATAACCAAATGCCTTTTTTCAGGTTTGCCGGTTTGTTTTTTGATTTTATACGGTAAGCCAGCGCATTAACAACAATGGCGAATGTAACCAGCGCTACACCAATAAAAAGCAGGTAAGGGTTTCCGGTTGTTTCAGCGAGATAGTTTACAATTACTCCAATAACAAGGGCCAGTCCAACAGCAAGCGGAAATGCAACAGCCATACCTGCAATATCAGTAGCTGCAACGATTAAGAGGTTTGACAGATTAAAAATAACTCCACCAATAACTGCTGATCCCAGCGAATTTGTATTGGCTTGCAGTAAATCAGGGATAAAACTACGACCTTCGTCTCCTGAAGATCCCATGGTTAAACCAAAAATTAACGAGAGTAATATTAAACCAATGGAATAATCCCAGTAATACAATGAAAAACTCCATTCTTTGGAAGCCAGTTTCAGCGTATTTGCCCATGAGCCCCAGCACAGCATGGTGACTACCAACATGGCTACAGCAACACCGTATGATTGTATTATTACCATAATGTGATTGTTTTATGTTTATAATTATTCATCACCAAAACGTTTTTTCGCTTCATCCAACATGGCTTTTGTTGCCGTAGCTCCACAACGTTTGGCCCCTGTCGCCTGCACTTCCAGCAACTGGTCAAGATTTCTAACACCACCGGCTGCTTTCACCTGAACATTTGGACCTGAATGTTTCTTCATAAGGTTTAGATCGTCAATGGTAGCTCCGGTATAGTTATAATCACCGCTGGGTTGTTTTACAAATCCAAACCCGGAGGATGTTTTTACATAATCCGCACCTACTTTCGTGCAGATTTCGCACAATTTAATTTTGTACGAATCATCCGTCAGAAAATCATTTTCAAAAATTACTTTTAAGATTGCTCCATTCTTATGACATGCATCGGTAACGGCTTTTAACTCATTTTCAACATATTCCCAATCGTTTTGCAATACTTTGCCATTGTTCACAACCATGTCAATTTCAATGGCACCATCGGCTATGGCTTGTTCAGTTTCAAATACTTTAACCCTGGTTGCACTATTTCCATGCGGAAACCCAATAACACAACCTACGATAACATCACTGCCTTTAAGTAATTCGGTAGCTTTGGAAACTGCATAAGGCTTCACGCATACGGAGGCAACATTGTACTCTTTGGCAAGTGCGCACCCCTCTTCTAAATCCTGGTCAGTAAAGGTTGGATGCAGAATGGAATGGTCAATCATTTTTGCTAATTCAGCTACTTTTCCCATGATTATTAATTTTTAATTTTTGAATTGTATTTATTTAATGATTACTTCCAATAGCATATCTGTCTGTGTTACAATACAGTGAGCTGTATATCTTAAAATTTTCTCTTGAGGTAGAATATTTTCGGTATATGTGTAATACGGGTTTTCCCTGTCCTGTCATTAACCACCGGGCTACTTCATCATTTGCCTGGATGGCCCTTATTTCCTGGCTTAGGTTGTTAATTTCGATATGATGTTTCAATGACAATGTCTGAAAGAGGGAATTATTTACAAATGGTGTTTTACAAAAATCGGGGAGGTCAATGTTGGGAATGTAAGTATATTCAAGCATTACAGGATCATTGTCAACAAAACGCATACGTTCCAGGTAAATACAGCCTGCATCTATTTCTTCTTTGGTAAGGTTGTAAAAAAAATCAACCATCCAACCGGTTATGACGGGGCCTTTTATAATTTGTGTATTCACATTCTTTGAGGTTTTGCCAACAACATCGGAAAAACCTTTAAATGATAGTAACCCGAGGCTTTTAACAGTGCTATTCACAACGCTTCTCAGGCCTTTCTTTTTAATAATATAGCCATCATCTGCAAGTTGCTGCAGTGCCTGTCTTACTGTTGATCGAGCTACTTTGAATGAAGATGCAAGGCTGTTCTCTGAGGGAAGAAAATGGCCTTCAGGAAACTCGCCTGTTACAATTTTTCTTTTAAGCTTTTGATAAAGAATAAGATATTGTGGTTGATTCATAATCAGAATTGTACTACACAATATTAAGAAATTAAACTTGTACGTACAAGTAATTAATTAAGAATTTTATCAATCTCATTTAACTATATACGCTGTAGCACCTGCTATTTCCAATTGTCTATTTTCAATCCGGGAATCCGATTAAAATGATTCTCATTATTGGTTACCAGAGTTAAACGGTCCGTTGCTATATGGCGTGGCAAACTTGCGTGATTTATCAGTTTCAAACAGTGATGAACCTCGGAGCGGTGAAATGCAACTCGTACATCACCATCATCTTGCCATGACGTATGAGCCGCTGCTTTTATGATTATTTATCAAATTCTGTTACCCAAAATAAAAATTCATCCCATGCTTTCTTTCTCGTGCCATTTTTATAATTTATCAACCCGATAGTTTCTAATGACTCAGCAAACTGGTCAATAAATTCTTGTGACATGCCTTCATCTTTAAGCATTTCATTAAATATTTCTGTTACTTCCGGTGACCAATCCACTAATTGAAAATTAAATGCGGCTTTTATTCTTTCTTCATTCTTCATTTCCGTGAAGAAGACTTCAAAGAATTTTCGCTGTATCTCTTGTGAACTATTCAAAGTCGTATTTCCAGAATACATACCCAACTCCTGAATAACAATATTCTTGTCACCTGAAACATCCAGCATTCTCTGAATGTCCGATTTAATTTCACTTTCAGTTTGAGCAACATAATAAAGCGGAGGTGTAAACTGAGATTTTGCACCATAAAAATTGAAGCAAGCAACATCGCATTCAGCAAGAATATCATAGATTCCCGGTTTATCTTCATCCAAACTTCCTTCAGAAAAAGTAACCGTAACCGCCATCTTTTCATTTATTTGGTGGACATGTTCTTTTATCTCTTTTAAAAACTTAAGTATTTGATTATCAAGGCCGCGTACTTCTCCAAAAGAATTCTCAGCTTCATTACTAATCGAGATAAGAAAACCATCATACTCCGCCAACAATGGAATCACCCAATCCATTAAGTTTTCAAATCTTTGGATAAAATCAGGGTCATCAAAATCCTTGTCTTTTAAATCATCAGGAACAACCGGTTCACCACTGTCATAAGCTGAAATCAGAAGGAATATCTGAAGTCCTTCGGCTTTCATTTCCATCAATCTTTGCTCAAAGTTGTTTTTGTCATATGTATTTGGAGCCGGTTCTAACTCCGGCCAGTCAATTTGTAGTCGCCCCACCGACATTCCTGCATTTATCGCATCATCCCATCTTGCTGCCATGGAATCTACAGTTTCAGGCGGGTTTGAAGGATTAAATCCCTGAATTGTTCCAATTCTGTTATCGCCGTTTAAAAGGGGTAACTTTCCGGCAATGCTGTCGATTTGGAGATTTGGATTTTTCTCACATGCTGATACTATTAATGTAAGAGCAATAATGGTATTAAAGATTTTCATGTGTTTAAAAATTGTGACCAGTCTGATTGTGTGCCACACTTTTTAAT
>CAZAMT010000279.1:0-5598 GCA_964486145.1 uncultured Bacteroidales bacterium | reverse complement strand
ACACAAGTTTAGCAATACCAATTACTTTGCTAATGTGATTTACTTTTTGCGAGCAATGCTTTTTCCTTTGGATGTTGGCCCAGCCACTCAACTTTGCCAGTATCTACATGGTAAACAGCACCTATTACTTTTAGCTTATTTTCTTTAATTAGTTCGGCTGATACGGGTGAAATTTCATATAAATCTTCGATGGCTTGCCAAACATTGTTTGTAATTGCTGCGTTGAGCAATTCGTTACTAAACGCATTTCCGTGTTCTTTTTTTGCCTTTTCAACTGCAGGCTGAATATTGTCGACCAGAGGGGGAATATTTCCGTGCACATCAGCGTTTTTGGTAACTGCTGTTACCGCTCCACAACTGCTATGGCCAAGAACTACAAATACCGGTGTATGTACGTGGTGTACACCGTATTCGATGGATCCGGCTTCATCTGTATCCACAACGTTGCCGGCCACACGGATGATAAAAAGATCACCTATACCGGTATCAAAAATATGTTCAACGGGTACACGTGAGCCGGAACAACCAATAATGGTTGCATACGGATGCTGACCATGCTTGCTGGTTTTATCTCTTCTTGCTTTATCCTGGTGATGATATGTTTGTTCTCGTGCCACATAACGTTCGTTACCCGCTTTTAATTTGGCAATAGCTTCGTCAGGAGATAACTTGCTTTGTGCAATTCCCGGAAGGAAAAAGAACAAAATCGGGCTAATACAGCCTGTGGCGGCACAAGCTCTGCTGTATCATAATTTAATATTATAACTCATGAATAGGGCAGGTTAGGGCATAAATTTTATGTTAATATTTTATTTGTAAGGTTGTCGTAACTAATTTCTATGGCTTCCATTGGAGCATAAACTTTGGTGCTGTCCTGTTCAACGAAGAAATACTTCATGCCGGCTTTTTCTTTAGCCGCAAAAATGCGATTAAAATCAATAACACCGGTTCCAACAGGCGCGAAATACTGTTCTTCGGTTTCGGTCATGTCTTTTACATGCCACAGTCCGAATCTACCAGGAAATTTATTAAAAATTTCAACCGGGTCCTGGCCGGCCTTTGTTGCCCAGTAAACATCAATTTCCATGACAACCAGCTCAGGGTCGGTTTCAGGTATTAACACGTCATAGTAAGGTGTTTTACCTTCAACAGTGTCAAATTCAAAATCATGGTTATGGTAGCCAAACTGAATATCGTATTTAGACATAACTTCACCAATCAGGTTTAATTCTTCGGCAACCTGTTTATAACTATCAAGTGTAGTACGGCGTTCTTCAATTAACCAGGGTTTAACACAAAATTGAACGCCCAGTTGTGCATGGTCAGCAGCCATGGATTCAGCATTCGACAGGTCAACACCTTTTATTTCAACTCCGGTATGACTGCTAATCACCTTCATACCCAGGTCTTCAACCATCGATTTGAAAATGGAAGGTTCAAATCCATAAAATTTACCATCCGCATAACCTGCAAGTTCGAGATGTTTGTATCCGATTTCTGCAACTTTTTCAAGGGTTTTCCGCACGTCTTCCTGCATTGCGTCACGAACTGTGTACAGTTGAATACCTACAGGTTTAGGTTCTGATGATGATGCTGCTTCTCCTGTTGCGGCTTGTTTTTGGGATCCACCCTGACAAGCGATTAATCCTAACTGACTAACTGCCAACGTACCAGCGGCACCATAAGCGGCAGACTTAATGAAGTTTCTTCTGGATTTTATGTTTTTCATAAGTTTGGAAATTAAATTTGACATTCACTTTAAACTACAAGAATAGAGCATTTTCTGAAAAAAAGGAACATCAAATAGAAAAAAATCGAAAAGTGCAGCATTTAATTGAACAGAACAGCGGAAATTTTCTTTCCGCTGTTTTGCAAAATATTAGTAAAACTCAACTTTTCCTGATTTTACATCGTACATTGCACCAACAATGTCAATTTCACCGGCATTAAGCATTTCTGCCAACACAGGGCTTTTCTCCCTGATATCCTGAATGGTTAATTCCACATTTTTCTTGGAAACATCATTCACAAATTCAATATTGGAAGAATTTCTTTCAACGCCATCCGGTGTTTGCACTGCTTCTACTGCAGGCTGCAGCTTACCAAGCATTTGAGTCAGGTTACCAAGTTCCACGTTATCACAGGCTCCTTTAACAGCTCCACAAGAAGTATGTCCCAAAACAACGATGAGTTTTGAACCGGCGATCTTACAGGCAAATTCCATACTTCCCAGGATATCTTCATTTACAAAATTACCTGCAATACGTGCATTAAAGATGTCACCAACTCCCTGATTAAAAACGATCTCGGTTGGTATTCTTGAATCAATGCAACTTAATACAACCGAATGCGGATATTGCCCGCTGGCAGTGGCTTCAACCTGTGCAATATAATCGATTTCATGCATGTTTTTGCCAACAAACCGTTCATTTCCAGCTTTCAACGTTTCCATCGCTTTTTCAGGAGTCATCTCCGATCGCGATTCTTTATCTTCCGCTTTGGTAATCATCATATTATCGGCTGATTCGTTTTCAATGCTCGCTGAATTACCCTGGTTACCTACCTGTTGACAGGCTCCAACAAACAATATCAAACTCAAAAAAACAACAGAAACAGGAAAAATGGAAATAATTTTTCGATTTTTTTTAAAATTGTAATTAATGAGTTTAATAAGTTATTAATACTATACGATGAGCCATTTTGTAATTTTTCCTTGAGCATTTAATTATTAACATGCATACCACAATCAGATTTATTAGTTTTGCAACAACCAAATTCATTGAATTATGAAAGCCTCGTACATCTCCCTCATGCTGTCATTTCTGACGTTACTTTCCGGGTGCAATCAAAAAAGTCAGAATAATAAGGATTTATATGCAGACCGGGACTTTACAAAACATCCAAACGTGATATTCGTCATCACTGATGACCAGGGATATGGAGATTTGGCCTGTCATGGTAATCCCTGGATAAAGACTCCAACCATGGATAAATTGTATAACGAGAGTGTTCGGTTAACAAATTTCCATGTAGGAACAACATGTGCACCAACGCGCGCGGGTTTAATGAGCGGTAAAAACTGTAACAGGGTTGGTGTATGGCATACGGTAATGGGGCGATCGTTACTTGATAAAAAGGTGGTTACATTGCCCGGGTTGTATAAAGATAATGGATATACAACAGCAATTTTCGGAAAATGGCATTTGGGAGATAATTTTCCATACCGACCGCAGGACAGGGGATTTGATCATGTATTCATCCATGGCGGGGGAGGTGTCGGGCAGGCACCTGATGTTTGGAATAACGACTATTTTGATGATATCTATCTTGAAAACGGCTACATGAAACAAACAGAAGGTTATTGCACGGATGTATGGTTTGATGCAGCACTAACATTCATTGAAAAAAATAGCGGGAAACCGTTTTTTTGTTACCTGTCAACCAACGCGCCACATGGGCCTTTCCATGTTCCTGAAAAATACATAGCCATGTATGATAGTATCGATGAAATTCCAAATCCCAATTTCTATGGGATGATTACCAACATTGATGATAATTTGAACATGTTAGAGCAAAAACTGGATGAACTTAAAATTAAAGATAATACGATTTTAATATTCATGACGGATAACGGAACTTCAGCAGGCGCCCAATTGAACTGGCGTGGAATGGTTACCAAAGGTTTTAATGCTGGTATGCGAGGGAAAAAAGGTTCGGAATATGAAGGGGGACACCGGGTACCGTTCTTTTTAAGATGGCCGGCTAAGAATATTGGAGGCGGAAGGGATTTTAACATGTTAACATCATATACAGATGTAATGCCCACCCTTGCTGAACTTTGTGGATTAGATATTTCTTCTGTTGACACGCTTGATGGTATTTCAATAGCACCGTACCTTAATGATACATCGGCCCCGTATCCTGATCGCACGATAATAACAGATACACAGCGTGAAGAGATCCCTGAAAAATGGAAAAATTCGGCGGTTATGACCCAGCGCTGGCGACTGATAAACGGATACGAGCTTTATGATATGGAACGTGACCCTGACCAATCACGCAATGTAGCCGGTTATTATCCTTCAATCGTAAGGGAATTACGATTGGCTTATAATGAGTGGTGGGAGGAGCTTCTACCTGGTTTCGATGATTATCATGAAATTATTCTTGGTGCTGATCATGTGTCCGACGAATTGTCATCGCATGATTGGCATACCGTAGAGGAATTACCCGTATGGAACCAGGTTCAGGTGAGGGAAGGACAGGCAAAAAACGGTTTCTGGGTGGTAGATTTTGCTGAAACCGGAGAATACGAATTTCATCTGCATCGCTGGCCGATTGAAACGGCCAAAGCATTGGGAGACCCGGTGCCACCCGGGGATAGTATCCCGGGAGGACAACCATTTAGTGGAGGACGGGCGTTGGATATCACATGGGCAAAAATACAAGTGGGTGATATTGCCGACTCCACTGCAGTGAAACCTGCTGACCGCTATGCCAGTTTTACTTTATCACTTGAACCGGGTGAAAAGCGATTGCAAACCTGGTTCAGGGAGCGGGATGGAACAGAAAGAGGGGCTTATTATGTTTATGTCAATAAATTATAACAAAAATGGAGCAGATAAGATTAAAGCATGGTTTACTATCGTATCTCGCACCAGGCAACATTCTGTTATTTTTTATTTTTCAAACCCATAGAGGTATGACATACAAAGCATTTACAAAAAAATAATTATGAACAATGAGATGGTAATATTATTAATGAACAAAAAAAGTTATATGAGGCGCAGACTTCTGTATTTATTAATCGCGTTCACGATATTTGGTTGCAGGAATCAACCTGAGCAGGTTCAACTTTTTATTTTTAAGCAAGTGAATGATTCAATTTATACAATTGATTTTAGTAACCACCATATTGAAATTGATGCTCATGCTTCCGGGCGAATAATTTCCTATCAGGTAAATGGTGAGAAATTGCTGATTTCAAGGGATATACATGAGGAATATTATGGCTCTACGTTATGGCCCGCTCCGCAATCGGAATGGAACTGGCCTCCACCGGCCCAACTGGATGGGGAGCCTTATTCCGTATCGATGTCAGAAGATGGAATTTACATGGAAAGTGGCAGAGATTCCCTGACCGGCTTGCAGTTCGGGAAAATGTTTGGGATTAATCCAGTTGATACATCATTTGAAATAACGTATACCGTAAAAAATTTGAATGACACACCGAGGTATGCTGCTCCATGGGAAGTTACCAGGGTAAAAGGAGGGCTTAGTTTTTTCCTGTTGGGTGAAGAACCGGTTATGGAACAATCAAACCTCAAATCGGTTTCCGAAAAAGATGGTGTGGTATGGTACAGCTATGAACCGGATAGCCTCGACAGCAGTCAGAAGTTATTTTCGAGCGGTGCTGAGGGTTGGCTTGCACATGTAACAAGCGGGTTGCTGTTTGTCAAGAAAGTGGAAGATATACATCCGTTGAAAACGGCTCCGGGACAGGGCGAAGTTGAAATATTCGCAAGCAAACCTTTTCCATACATCGAACTTGAGAATCATGGGAAATATACACTTTTAAAACCGAATGAATCTATGGAA
>CAZAMT010000278.1:0-5610 GCA_964486145.1 uncultured Bacteroidales bacterium | reverse complement strand
TGGTCACAATTTTTAAACACATGAAACGACTAATTATTGTATCAAATCGTTTACCTGTAGGGGTAAATAAAACAGATGATGGCATCAATATTAAACCTTCTATGGGTGGGCTGGCTACAGGGCTGAAATCGTTTTACAAAGAATACGACAGCAAGTGGTTTGGTTGGTCAGGATTTGATAAATCAGATTTTTCAAAAAACGAATTGGCTCAGATTGAGGAAGCTTTTGAAAAAGAAAGATGCGAACCCGTGTATCTGAGCCAGAAAGATGTGGACTTGTATTATTATGGTTTCAGTAATGAAACGGTCTGGCCTCTGTTTCACTACTTTCCCCAATATACCGAATACAGCAAAGAAACATGGGATTCATATGTCAAGGTAAACAGGAAGTTTGCAGACGCTGTAATTCCACACCTCAAACCCGGGGATAAAGTATGGGTGCAAGATTACCATTTGCTGCTGCTTCCAAAAATGATCAAAGATGAGTTTCCATCGGTATCTGTTGGTTTTTTTCTTCATATACCATTTCCGTCCTATGAGTTGTTCAGGCTGCTTCCCTGGCGAATGGAAATACTGGAAGGTTTGCTTGGTGCTGACCTTATCGGTTTTCACACCTACGATTATGAACGACACTTTTTAAGTTGTGTACGCAGATTGATGGGGCATGAAACTATTTTTAACCGTATTAGACTGGAAACACGGGTTGTGAAAGTTGATGCTTTTCCAATGGGAATTGATTACGACAAATTCCACAATGCAGCATTGCAGCATCAACAACGGGCATTGAAAGATAAATCAAAATTGCAGCGTGAAATTGAAAAATATTTCCTGATGTCGCCCGATAGAAAATTGATCATTTCCATTGACAGGTTGGATTACAGCAAAGGTATTAGTAAGCGGCTTGAAGCCTTTGAATATTTCCTTGAAAACTATCCCGAGTTCAGGGAAAAGATTACACTTATTTTGCTTGCCGTTCCTTCACGAACAAATGTAGAACAATACCAAATCATGAAAAGTGAAGTAGATGAGTTGGTTGGACGAATTAACGGAAAGTTTGGAGATATCAACTGGACGCCCATCTGGTATTTCTACAGAGCATTGCCATTTGAAGATTTAATTGATTTATATGCATCCGCTGAAATAGCATTGATTACCCCCATTCGGGATGGGATGAACCTGGTTGCCAAGGAATACGTGGCATCCAAAACAAACAGCAAAGGGGTGCTGATTCTAAGTGAGATGGCTGGTGCGGCTAAAGAGTTAAGCGAAGCTATCATTGTTAATCCAAACAATGTGGAGGAAATTGCGGAAGCCATTAAAAATGCGGCAAACCTTCCGGATGAACAACAAATTGAAAGAAACAAAATTTTGCAAAGCCGGTTAAGCAGATATAATATTGAGAAATGGGCAAATGATTTTGTAGCCAGCATGGATTTAGTAAAAGAAATGCAGGAGAATTACCTTGCCAAAAAAATCAATGAAGATATTCAGGAAAGGATCGTTGAGCGTTATCAAAAAGCGAAAAAACGGATTTTGTTTATTGACTATGATGGGACGCTTGTCGATTTTCAGAAAAACCCAACAGATGCAAAACCGGACAAAGCCCTTGTGGAAATGCTTGATACCCTCGCTGAAGACGAGAAAAACAGAGTTGTGTTAATTTCAGGCAGAGATAAGGATACTTTTGATTCATGGTTTAATAATAAAAATTATACTCTGATTGTTGAACACGGCATTTGGTCAAAAAGACCCCGGGAAGACTGGGAAATTATTGAGCCTTTAAATAGCGACTGGAAAATGATCATCCGTCCGGTGATTGAGTTTTACAGCGATCGTACACCCGGAACATTTATTGAAGAAAAGAATTTTTCGCTGGTATGGCATTATCGCAAAGCCGACCCCGACCTTGGCAATTTAAGAGCTATTGAACTGAAAGATGAACTTACCAGTTTGGTTTCAAATCTTAATCTTGAAATTATGGAGGGTAATAAGGTTATTGAAATAAAAACCAGTGGAATCAATAAAGGACGTGCCGCCTTGAATCATATCCGCGGTGATGACTTTGATTTCATCTTTGGCATTGGTGATGACTGGACCGATGAATACCTGTTTGAGGCTCTTCCGAGAAATGCCGTTACCATAAAAGTTGGTATTAAAAATACCGATGCAAAGTATAATCTTGAATCGGTGAAAGAGGTACGAAAACTTATTTCCAGGATGGTTGAAATGAAGCAGGCCGTAGTATGAAAGAACAATTGGGTTGCCGTTTAAGCAACCTTCTTTTAAAATTGGTGCTTCCGGCTGAGTAAATACTCAACAAATTCATCTCCTTTTTCAACCTCATTGATCAATTGAACATTGGGAGAGTAAATCTTTTTTCATTTGCTCTATCGAAAACAGTCAAATAGCTTAAATCTATGACTAAAAAGGCTAAGGAGCCAGGCGATGAATTTCCCAGATGCGTTCATTTTTAGTATATTCGATACGATCGTGCAACCGGTTTTTTCTGCCCTGCCAAAATTCAATCAGGAAGGGTTTTACAGCATAACCTCCCCAATGCGAAGGCCTTTTGACAGGTTTATTGTCAAACATTTTCTTGTAGTCTTTTTCAAGCGTTTCTAAGTATGAGCGGTTCGGAATACGTCTGCTTTGAGGAGAGGCCCATGCACCCAACCGACTTCCTACGGGTCTTGTTTCAAAATATCGATCGGATTCAGCCGGATCAATTTTTTCAGCCTTGCCTTCTATTCTTACCTGACGCTCAAGAATCTGCCAGAAAAACAAGAGCGAGACGTTGGGATTCTTATCAATTTCAATGCCTTTTTTGCTTTCGTAATTTGTGAAAAATACAAAACTGTTCTTTGAAACCGCTTTTAACAGTACTGTTCTTGATGAGGGCATTCCTTTTTCGGAGACTGTGGATAATACCATTGCATTTGGATCGGGGATTTCTGCATTTACGGCATCTTCCATCCAGTTTGCAAACTGAGAAATAGGATCATTGTTTATTTGATTTATCCGAAGTTCATTCTTAACGTATTCCTGCCTTAATTTTTCAAAATTCTTCATAAAGTATCGTTACCCGATGTCTATGCAGAACATCAGTCAGGTTCTAAAAGTTCATTGTTATTCAAACGGGCATTTTTTATACTCACGTTGAGTTCAAATCCAATGAGCAGTGTCAGGGCAATGAAATTCAGCCAGATCATGAGTGCAATGAGCGCTCCGATGGATCCGAAGATTCGGTTGAGTTGTGCGAAATTATTCATAAAGTATGAAAAAATAATAGAAACCAGGATAAACAAAATGGTAGCAAGCGAAGAACCGGGGGAGAGAAATTTCCATTTCATTTTTCGTTGGGGAGCAAGATAATACAGAAATGAATTTGCAAAAAAGATCATTAGAAGTATAATGATCCACTTAAGAAATATGATGAGGTAATACAGGAAATTGACTCGAATCAAGCCATATTCTAACATTTTGTTCATGGCAAATTTTCCAAAAAGCATTAAAAACACCGATGATAAAATGAGTGTAGAGAATATCAAAACAAGGCCAATGGCTACAAGTTTTTGTTGCACATATGATCGTGATTCCATGGAATGATATGTGGCATTGAAAGAAGCAATCAATGCACTAATTCCTTTGGTTGAGAAAAATACGGCAGTTGCAAAACCAAAAAACTGGAGTCCACCCCTTTTTACCGTTAATTCCTCGAGGGTAGATTCAACAAACAGAAATGCATTTTCTGGCATCATATCACGCAGGATAGTGAGTATTTCGTTATGTGAGTTTTCAACTGGGAAATATGGCACCAGTGTAAGTAAAAAGATGATAGCCGGGCCCATTGCGAGTAAAAAATTAAAGGCAATGGCTGAAGCTCTGATATTGAGTGAACCCTTTTGCAAGCCCCTCCAAAAAAATATGATGACATAATACATTGGGACTCCTTCAAATCCGGGCAGTGAAAACCTTCGCAACCTGTATCCGATATTATGGATGGGTTTATCAAAAAGGTAATATTTTTTGTCGGGATTTCTCTCTGCACTCATTACTGAACTGCCTTCAGGCTTAAATCCAAGCTTTTAATTTGATGTGTTAATGCTCCAACTGAAATGTAATCAACTCCGCACATGGCATAATCACGCAATGTTTCAATAGTAATGCCTCCGGATGATTCGGTTTCATAGTTCCCATTGATAAGTTCAACGGCATTTTTTGTTTGTTCAATAGTGAAATTGTCTAATAAAATTCGATGAATTTCGCCCGTATGTAATATTTTCCTGACATCATTTAGATTGCGGGCTTCAATTTCAATTTTCAGTGGTTTATTTATTTTAGATAAATATTGTTGTGTACATTGAATTGCTTTTTCAATACCTCCGGCAAAATCAATGTGATTATCCTTTATTAGTATCATGTCAAAAAGGCCCATTCGATGGTTTTCACCACCACCAATTTTAACAGCCCATTTATCTAATATGCGCATACCGGGTGTGGTTTTTCGTGTATCAAGAACTTTGGTTTTCAGGCCATGGAGTTTCTCGGCATACCGATGGGTTTGAGTAGCTACCCCGCTCATCCGTTGCATGATATTTAAAACCAGTCGTTCTGCCTGTAAAAGAGAAATTGTTTTTCCTTTTACTAAAAATACCTTATCGCCCGGCTTTACTTTGGCCCCATCGGAAATGAACCTCGTTGTTGAGATTTCGGGATCAATCTCAGAAAATATGTAACCGGCCAATTCAACGCCTGCAATGATACCTTCCTGTTTTACCAGTAACTCCATTTCTCCACTCTGCATTGGAGAGATACATGCCAGCGATGTATGGTCGCCATCTCCAATATCTTCAGCAATAGCAAGCTCAATTAGATTTTTTACGTATGTATTAATTTCCACTTTCTCGCTCAATTCGAAGTTGATGAATAAATGGTTGATTGTTTTTCTGCTTGATTAAAAAATAAACCCGGAAAACGCCATTCGATGTATTCAGGTTACCAATGGCGTACCGGGAGCCCTCTTTACCTCCTTCATGAAGAATATTAAAACTTTGTGGGGAATATTTGATGAAAAAGTCTTTCATTATATGCTCAGCCTGGTAACGGCTGTAAACATCTTCTTTATCAAGAATGACCAGTTCAATATCGTTATTAAAATGTTTGGCAAGTTCCTTCGAATTACCGGAACTAATTGATATTGTAATTCCTTGTGGTATTTGAGCAAAAAGCTCTGTGCCAATGAGCAACAACGCAATGATTAAAAGTTTTGAACGCGATTTCAATATATGTTGTTTCATAAAATGTTTTTTTCAATCTGAATCATGTGGTATTCATTCAACTTACTGTCAATATGTGTAATGCTATCTTCAAACATCCAATGTTGGTACAAAACTGGTGCCATGGAATTCATACTTGAATCAACAAATATATTATTTCTTTTACTGGTAATTTTGTTTGCATGTTATGTTCTTTACAACGTAAATTGAATGAATTTGTCATAAAAAATGCATAACAATCAGCAAGTCAAATATTTACATTAATACCATTTTATTAAAAATTAAATATCCGAAATATAAATTTTCAAGCAAAAATTGAACCATATTGATTTATA
>CAZAMT010000277.1:0-5634 GCA_964486145.1 uncultured Bacteroidales bacterium | reverse complement strand
TTTATTATTTATTATTACTTTGGTATGTATAACGGATTTCTTTCGTTAAACTTACGTAAATAATAAAATTTAAGTTGCTTCTTTTTTTTCTTTCTCAGGTTGGCGTATTCATCATGTAATTCGGGGTCTCTCATTAGCAGTATTTCCATTGTAGAAATCTCATAATCATATACTTCACCGGATTCAAAATCCAAAACATACTGGCGTAATTCAGATTGTTTTCTTGTATTGTAGGGATAACCTCCGTACCTGTTATAATAGGGATTACCGTGATAGTACGGGTCATAATAATCGCGGTAGTATGTTGTTTGGTTAGCCACAAAATGACAGATATTGCCAATAACTGTAATTCGATTGAATGTATTATTCAGATTGATAAATAAAACACCATTATTGCTATATCCCCAGATTGATTTCGTAGGGATGCTTTGCTGTGTTCCAAACTGGTCATAAAAAGCAATTTCTTTGTTTTGGGTTAGCCTTTCGAAAAATTCGCGGTCGTTGTAACCAACAGTGGTTAAAAGACGTGACTTTGGAATTGGATCATTGGCTTTCACCTGCTCAAAATTTACATAAATACCATCATTAAATTTAAAATCAGGAGAATACTTTACCATGTCGGTTGAGTCCTGGCCGTAAAGATTAAAAATGAATGAAACAAATAATATGAATACGATAGGATATTTCATAAACAGCAGTTTTATTTTTGCATCAGAATTATATTGGTTTTGTTTAAATAGTTATGTGAATTATCATCAATTTCTGTTCCATTTAACAATGGTATTTTATGTATCGTTCACTAAAACAATGAGAATTCAACATAAACAGGTAAACCGGTTAAAGAGCTACTTCGTTTTTTTAATAATGTAAAATTTCAGCGCTTTTTTCTTTATTTACAAATTTACGGTATTTCATAAGAAAAAATCATTCTGTACGGAATAGATATAATAAAAGACTGCTCATCTACGTAATTGAACCACTGGTAAAAATTAAGATGGAATTTAAGGATATAGCTTCTACATTTGTCTATTAGGTTATACATTTTTTTTTCTTTATTTTTAAGAAATGATATATTTGTGGCAGTGATACATTCTGGGAAATCAAACATTTGATGACAACTACTTCAAAAATTACAGAGATTTTTATAAATCAAATAAAAGGAGAATACGATTTAAAATCGGTTATTCGGTCATTGCTCATACGGTTTTATAACCTGGCCGGGCTTATATTTTTTCCCGTATTTGCGATTTTATCTGTTTTAAGTGAGAATCATATATTAACCATATCTCTGTTTACATCAGCCCTGATTCTTGTGATCAATATGTATTTTGTTCGCAAACCTGATAAAAATTCCACAAGCTCTTTTCTCATCATAAGCTCTTTTCTCATCAGTTTTGTTGTATTTATGTTTATGGGGTCCCTTGGCAGGGGATATTTCATATTTTTTTACTGTTTTCCGCTACTGGTAATACCTTTGCGCGGCACCAGGGAAGGTAATATTTATTCACTCATATTCCTGGTTTTTACCATGTTGGTTTTTTCGATTCCTGTATTGAATGGTAGTAAATATACATTTACCGTTTTTGAACTTATCAGTATATTGATATCATATTCGTTGGTGCATGTTCTCATTTACCTTTTAGACCGGATCAGCTTTATGCACCTTGCCAAGCTGGATAACAAAATACAGTTGTTGCGGGAAGAAAATAAGTCCAAAGATGAGTTTATATCCAACTTATCTCATCAAATCCGAACCCCGTTAAATAACATTATGGTTATTACCAATTTGGTAAATGACACAAAACTGAATGAGCATCAACGCGATTTGATAGATACCATCATTGCCTCTACATCGAACCTTGTAAATATTGTTAATAACATTGTGAAGGTATCGAATGTGGAACTAACCAATTCCGAACCAAACAATATTAATTTTGAATTAAATGCTGCATTGAACCAGGTATTTTCCATTGTTAATGATCAGCATCAACAGGATGTAGCTATTGAGTACAAATCCAGAGATAGTGTAATTCATCTTTTCGGAGATCCGATACGTATGAAGCAGATTTTTCTGAATATTTTTGAGAATATTGCTGATCACAAGTTTAAAGATAAATCCTGGATAAAAGTCTCCATCAATGAATTGAAGGAAACCGAGGATAACGTGATTATCCCTGTAATCATTGAAACGAACACGACGTTGCCCCTGCATGATAATGACGTAAAAGGCACAACCAAGAAATTTATTGAAAAGGTTAAAGACGAGCAATTGATTAAGGATACACCAAAATGCGATTTTACCATTGCAAAAAAGATTTTGAAACACAATAGCAATGGTAAGCTTCATATTTTGGCAAAGGAGGATGGTGTTGTTTTTGAATTTTCATTGATTTATCAGAAGTCTGCAAAAGCCCAAGTCAGGCCTGTTTCTCAGCCCGGGATGGAAAGGCAGGAGATTCAGATCGACTTGCCCAAACCATCCAAAAAGGTCAAACTGGATGAAGCAAATGTGCTTCTGGTGGAGGACAACCTGATCAATCAAAAAATTGTTATTTTAAGTCTGAAAAAGGTAGTCAGAAACATTGATGTTGCCAATAACGGAAAGGAAGCGCTGGATAAGTTTGGTACATCAAAGTATGACCTGATTCTGATGGATATTCAAATGCCCGTGATGGATGGCATCATTGCAACCAAGAAAATTCGGGAATTAGAACTGAGTACGAATACTCACACACCCATCATTGCTATTACAGCAAACGCGTTGGCAGGTGACAAAGAGACCTGTCTTGCTGCAGGAATGAACGAATACATTAGTAAACCATTTCAGGTTGAGGTGCTTGTGCAAAAAATGAAAAACCTGCTAATTGAAGATTAGGTTAAAAAAATGGATTACAGTAAGCCAATGAGTACAATTACGATTACACAAAACGCACTTTTCAGGATGTTTTAATCCAGTTTTTATGAACCCAGCCTGATATGTCAACATCCACATAAAACCATTCATTTTTTTGTTTTAAAATTTTAACACGGGTTCCACGTGGCAGCGGATCGGTTATTTTTAATGAACTTATATTGGGTTTTGACCTGATGTTTAAATATTCTGCGGTCACAACACCGCGGTAACCCATTGATGTTTCCAAATCTCCGAAATACGGATTTTCATCGGTTCGTCCGAACAGTATTTTATCCTGCAATTTCTGCAAAGGAAAGGCAGGGCCGGGATCAATTTTTCTTCCCGGGGCGACATCGTCATGTCCCAGTATTTCATTGATATTGTAAGTGTCTTTTAAAAGGCGACAAATTTCTTCAACAGTTGCAATTTGTTTTTCATTATATGCTTCCCATGCTTTTTCTTCATCGCCATGTTTATGCCGGGCCAGAACCACTTTTTGATTGCTCATTCTTTTATCGAAATAGGTATAATATCCTTCAGCCCGTTTTTCGAGCAAACCTGCATTATCAATTTCAATTCCAATGCTGTAATTGTTTAAGCGCTGTCGGCCTTTCCAACGGCTTGCACCGGCATGCCATGCAATAATATTCAATGGGACCATTTGCACAATTTCTCCGGTTTTTCCAACCACTACATGAGCGGATGCATTCGCTTTCGGATTTTTTAACCAGTTGACACTGGATTCAATCGAATTGCCTCCTGTGTAGTGAATAATGATGGTATCAGGTAAATGGTCATTAAATGGGCCGGACTGATTTGGTGTTTTCTCAAAGCGGATATTTTCCTCGTCGTTTTCCGGAACCAGTTGGTGATCTTGAATTTTCATAATTGGTTTTTTCTGGTTTAGCCAACAATAGAATCTTTTTTCGTGGATGCTTTATAAGCCCCGGAACCGGTGGCAGCCTGGGTAAATTTGTTTACAACACCCAACTTTTCAGCAGAACGACCTGCTCCATATACGCCAACAACCACTCCCCATGCCCACCAGAATTCCTGAGGTAAATTAATATCAGGCATATTTGCTTTTGGTGTACCCGAAGCATAAGCAATAACAGGAACCAGCACATGCACGATAAAAATAAACAGCAATCCCATGTAAATGATTGTTGGCCGTGCCCGTTTCGTGTACATATCGCCTTGTGCCAACTCGCTTTTTATAATATCGGAGCGTGTTTCCAACTCCGTTCGATATGTTTTTTCAATTTCGTTTTCTATCTGCATCATGCGTCCATGCATTTCGAGCTTGATTTCTTCTTTTTCCTGTTTCGACAATGTGAATTTATCAAGTACACCGCCTACGCTGTCAACAATATCCGAGATTCCTCCGCTGAAAAGTTTTGAGATTATGGACATGATTATTGGTTTAAAAGGTTAATAATTGAACAGTTAAATTTACATATAATTCTGTATATAAGTCAAGTATGTAATTCTTAATAATATATAAATTACAGGATTATTTTGATTCCAATTATATTTATTAATGATTGGTTTGAAACGGAGCATTTGAAATTTGAATCCATCATTGTTTTTTTGGTACTTGATATAAGAACATGCTACGCGGAAAACTGTTTAGATAAATGAAATGTCACTAAAAAAATGACCATCATGTACAATAAATTAATTTTAAATATGAAGCCGCTGGGTTTTACCTGGGAAACCCGGGATCCCTTTTTATTTAGTGTGCATCACCTTGATCATTATCCGATTGGGAATGATCGGTTGGGTCCGGCTGCTTCACTTGAGGGCCGAAATCTTGGGCAGGATTTTACCACAAGAGATGGCTGGCGTATGTATCACGGTGAAAAAATTCCTGGTTTTCCTGCACATCCACATCGTGGATTTGAAACAGTAACGGTTGTTTTGAATGGATTTGTTGATCATTCAGATTCGCACGGTGCCTCAGGAAGGTATGGCAACGGGGATGTTCAGTGGATGACAGCAGGAGCAGGGTTGCAACATGCAGAGATGTTTCCTTTGCTAAATTCGGATGCACCCAATCCGTTGGAACTTTTCCAGATATGGCTTAACCTTCCCAAAGCAAAAAAGTTTACGGATCCTTATTACACGATGCTTTGGGCTGAAGATATTCCGGTATTTGCAATTAAAGACAGCAACGGCAAATCAACGCAGGTAACCGTTGTTGCGGGTCGAATTGAGAATACCGTAGCTCCTTCACCTGCGCCTGATTCATGGGCTGCAGATAAAGAGAATGAAGTGGGTATTTGGTTGATTAAAATGGAGGCTGACGCTCATTGGAGCATACCACCGGCATCAGCAGAAGTGAACAGATCCTTGTATTTTTATCATGGAAATGCGCTTGAAATCGCCGGGATAGAGGTTAATACATATCATTCAGTTGATTTACTTGCAGATCAGCCGGTGATTCTTGAGAATGGCAGTTCCGAATCTTTTTTGCTGCTTTTACAGGGAATGCCCATCAACGAACCGGTTGTTCAACACGGCCCATTTGTGATGAATACAACCTCAGAGATCCATGAAGCCTTCCAGGACTATAGAAGAACACAATTTGGCGGATGGCCATGGCCATCCTATGATCATGTGCATGGCAAAAATCCGGGAAGATTTGCAAAGTATGCGGATGGAAGGGAGGAAATCAAATAAAAAAATGGCTCTATGTATCAATAGAACCATTTACGTTTTTAAACAGTTTTAACAACATC
>CAZAMT010000276.1:0-5686 GCA_964486145.1 uncultured Bacteroidales bacterium | reverse complement strand
TTTCATGTGTTTAAAATTTAATTGTATGAATGAAATATTTGATATATTCCATTATAATGATTATATTTATAACCGTTATTCGGGGAAATTGAATGAGGTGAGGCGACTCCAGCGCCTGTCAACTCATAAATTTTTTTTTACAGTCCAATGGAAATTGAAAATAATTTGCATGACGCAATTTCCGATCTTTTAAAGAAACATCCGGAAGAGCAGGATACGGGTTTGTATAAAAGCATTTCGCATTGGTTAAGTAATCACACCATTGAAAGCCGCCAGGATGAAAGCATTGCCAAACACAAACACCTGGAAAAACTGGCGCACATTGGTCACTATGAAATTGACCTGCCTACAGGAAATGCCTCATGGTCTTATGAAACATTCCGTATTTTCGGGATGAATCCCAAAACCTCCAAAGAACCAACCATCGAAGAATACAGAAAGTATATCCATCCTGAAGATCAAGATAAAGTGTACCGGCTTTTTGAGCGATGTATCCGGGAATCAATCGAGTTTAACCTGATCTACAGGATCATCGATAAAAATAAAAATACAAAACATGTTCATAGCATCGGTACATTCCACCGGAACGCAAAAAAAATGTTTGGCACATTCCAGGATGTAAGTAAACAAATGGCAATTTTACAGGCCCTGGAAGAAAGTGAAACCAAATACCGGCTACTGGCAGATAATTCATATGACATTGTCGCTCTTTTTAAAAACTATGAGTTAACATACATAAACCCGGCAGTTACGACCATCACCGGTTACAGTCAGCAGGAGTACATGAAATTAAACCTTTTCAACCTCATACATCCTGATGACAGGTACCGTGTTGAACAAATCCTTCAGGATCGAAAGGCGAACATGAAAACGGGGCCAATCACTTACGAGTTCAGGCAAAAACACAAAAAAGGAAATTACTTATGGGTCCAGTCTGTCGTGAATTCATATAAAGCACCTTCAAATAAATGCATGCATTCGGTTATGATCATTCGTGATATCACCGAGAAAAAAAGACAGGAGGAATCGTTAAAAGAAAAAGAACATTTCTATAAAACCATTCTTACAAATATCTGGGATTCAGTATTCTTAACAGATGGCTTCGGGAATTTGACATACATTTGCTCTAATTCCAGGCACATTTTCGGATACAACAAAGATGAAATGAAAGCATTAAAAACCATCCAAAACATTCTGAATCCTGAACCATCAAACCACGATAATCTGAACATGCAAGATCTGCATAATTCTGAAGCAACAATCAAAGATAAATCAGGGAATGAACATCACCTGCTGGTAACCGCCAAAAAAGTAGAAATACGCGACAGTAAATACCTCGTTACCTGCAAAGATATCTCTGATTTGAAGGTGATTCAGTCAGAACTGTCTTTAAACGAGGAACGATTCAGAACCTACTTCAGGGAAGATGGCAATATCAAACTGCTGATTGATACCGATACCGGGAAAATTGTTGATGCCAGCGACCGTGCCGTACAATTTTATGGTTATCCCCTTGAAAGGTTAACCAACATGAAAATCGGGGATATTAACAAACTCACGGCAGATGAAGTAAAAAAGGAAATGAATAATGCCTTTTCAAAAAATAAAAAGGTATTTCATTTCAAACATGGCCTTGCCAACGGACAGATTCGTGATGTTACCGTCTATTCTGCCCCGTTTAACGTTCATGGCCAAAACCTGCTTTTATCCACCATTTTTGATGTCACTGAACACCTTGCCGCTCAGCGTAACCTGGAAGAAAGCGAAAAGCGCTTCCGGGTGCTATTTTATGGCCATGCATCACCCATGTTGATCATCAATCCCGAAAACGGTAATATTGAAGAGGCCAACGAAAGTGCGTCCCGCTTTTATGGTTATCCAACAAACGTTTTGACAACACTCAACATCAGTCAAATCAATACCCTCCCTCCGGATGAACTTAAGGAAGAACTGCAACAATCAGGCAAAAACGGTAAAACCCATTTTTATTACAAGCACAAGCTTGCCAATAATGATGTCCGGGACGTGGAGATTTTTTCTGTCAGACTTAAACTCAACGGTCAAAATTTTATCCATGCCATAATCCATGATATAACCGAAAAAAAACGGGCAGACGAGCAAAAGCAGTTATTAAACGAACGCATGGAATTTGCCATGCAAACAAATCGCATGGCCTGGTGGGAAATGGAATTACCATCAGGAAGGATAATCTTCAACAGCAACAAAACCAGAATGCTTGGTTATGAAGATTCAGCATTTAAGACTTATGAAGATTTTATGAAACTGGTGCATCCTGATGATTATGAATCTACCATGAACGCGATGCAGATGCATTTGGATGGTAAACGCGAACTTTACAAATGCGAATACAGGATTCAATCCAAAGATAATGGATACATTTGGTACCGTGATATTGGAAGAATCAGCCACAGATACAGCAATGGTTTCAGGGTTACCGGTATTTCCAAAGACATTTCGGATTACAAACGCAAGGAGCAGGAGTTGAGGGAAAGTGAGGAAAAATACAAGGCCCTTTACATTAACGCCCCACTCGCGTATCAGTCATTAAATGAAAATGGCAACATACTGGATATCAATCCACAGTGGGAGAGAGTGCTTGGATATAAAAAAGATGAAGTAATCGGGAAATGGTTCGGTGATTTTTTGCACGATGAACACGTTGCTCATTTCAAAAAGAATTTCCCGGTGTTCAAAAAAAGGGGAGTCATCCATGATGTGCAATTCAGGATGAAAAAGAAAGACGGCAGGTTCATTCATGTTTCATTCGAGGGCTGTATTGGAAATAATGAAGCAGGAAAATTTAAACAAACGTATTGCACATTTAAAGATGTTACCGTGGAGCATGCCATCGGTAAAAAGCTGAAGGAAAGCGAGGAACGCTTTAGAAAACTTATAGAAAACATGGATGAAGGGGTTATCCTGGTCAGTCCTGAATCAGCCATTGTACAGCATAACCAGGCCGCTTTGAATATTTTGGAAGTTTCAACCCGGTCGCTTGCTGGCATCCAGGTGGCAGATTTTAACCTTAAAACCATTCATGAGGATGGAACAGAATTTCCTGCTCATGACCATCCGGCCATGATAACCATTCGGAAAAATATACCACAACACAATGTAATTATGGGGATTGTGCTTCAAAATAACACGACCAAATGGTTAAAAATAAATTCCGAACCGTTTTATTTATCAGATAATGAAAATGTTCATGCCCTGGTTTCGTTTTCAGATATTACATCGCTGGTTGAAAAAGAAAAAAAATTGATGGAATCGAATGCCACCAAGGATCGGTTTTTCTCCATTCTGGCACATGACCTAAAAAATCCATTCAATGCATTGCTTGGATTTACTGAATTGCTGATGCAAAATTATGATCGATACGATGCACAGAAGCATAAAAAATTCATTTCATTGCTCAATCGAAGTGCAAAATCAGCACATTTATTGCTGGAAAATCTGCTGATTTGGTCGCGATCACAGCGCGATACGATTGCTTTTAACCCTGCAAAAACTGCCGTTAAACCCATTATTGATTTGATTTTTCGCCAACATGAATCGGGTTTTATTACAAAATCCATTGCCGTTTCTTCTCATATTGAGCCTGACAAAATCAATGTTTATGCAGATATTGAAATGCTTAAAACCGTGCTGCGAAATCTGATTTCCAATGCAATAAAATTCACCCCCGAGAATGGTGAGATATCGGTTTCATGCACCGAATCGCCAACAGATACCATATTCTCAGTTAAAGATAGCGGTGTAGGAATTAAAAAAGAAGATCAGAAAAAGCTTTTCCAGGTGGATTCAACATTCACCTCCGAAGGCACCAGGAGAGAAAAAGGTACAGGACTGGGACTGATTTTATGCAAAGACTTTGTTGAAAGACACAGAGGAAAGATAAATGTTAAAAGCAAAAAAGGAAGTGGTTCAACGTTTACATTCACCATACCCTTAAAAAACTAACTGCTTCTTACAAATCTTTCAAAAATCCTGCTGGAAGAAAAAATGGAATATGAGGTTGAAACCAAACTTACCGATGTTGAAAATGCCTATAAAGAAATTTCGGAAGGAACATCGGATGTATTTCCTGATACCTGGTTGCCATAAACTCACAGCAACCATTTCGAACAATACAGCAGTTCCTTTGAGAAACTAAGCATTGTTTACCCGGGTGCCCGAACCGGCCTTGCCGTGCCCGGTTTTAGTAATTATTCATCCATTACCGACCTGCAAAGTGCCAAAATGAACATAACAGGCATTGATTTAGTAGCAGGTGTGATGGAACAAACAAGAAATGCAATTGAGGCAAATGGCCTCGATCATCTGCACTTAACAAAAACAATCTCGTGACAGATCCGGCAGTTATACCATTTGTTTACTGTATTTGCTCCTGATTATTAATCCGACGGGTAAGCAGATAGCCGTAATCTCTTGAGCGTTTTTCTCCGTAAATGCCCCATGCATCAGATGCCCATTTTTTTGCAGTTTCGAGATCTCCTGTTATTTCATAAACAACGGCCAGGTTGTGAGCTGCACGTCCTTTTGTTTTTCGGTGGCCGGTTTCAACGGCCTTCTCGAGCGCTTCGATTGCGCGGTCCCAGTCATTGGTTTCCATCATCCTGGCACCCTGTTCGAGGTAATTATTGCCTTTTGATTTATTGAAATATTCCCTGTGTGCCCTGTACCAGGAAGGAATGATGCGTTCGGCATAAACAATGCCTGCCTGGTAACTCGCATCCTGAATGGCCTGGTTTCTTTGCATCACAGCTCCAAGGGCAGCTTCAAAGGCATTTCCACCCGTGCTCCAGTTTTCCTTGTGTGAAAACCGGAATTCGTCAATCACCTGCCTGGCCAGAGGGTCGTAAAGCCGAAAACCACAATCGACCTTTGCAATTCCTCCTGCTGAAACATTTAAGGCATTCTTCCCGATGGATGCACCTTGTGTGATAAAATCAGAATCATAAGTTTCCAGTGAAATTAATGCATCAACCTCATGCTTTTTGCACAATTCCTCCACCTTCTGCCATGATAGCTGTGCAGGAAATGAAACCCCTGAACCTGAACCATCGATTTTCTCATCGGTTCTGTTGATATTAAATATCCCGGCATTTACCAGTTTATTGCTCAACCCGTCAATCACAATTTGTGTTGCAAGTTTATCCTGTTTGGTACCTTCGCCAGTGATAATACCTTCCAATTTGTTTTTATCCTTGTCGCGGGGTATAGAGCGATCGATAAGGGCAATGCTGTTTATGCCCGGGGGCACGCTAACCGGTGATGGTTGTGCAACATTGAAATAAATGTTCCTCGTGCCCGAACAACCTGCAAATACCATTAGAAGAAATATATAGAACAGTGTTAAATTTTTCATGATTCCAATTATTAATTGTTACCTCCGAATTTTTTGTTTTATGTTTTTATTTTATTGGAAGATTCTACGGCATATGTATGAAATTGGTTTAAAAACAAGTACTTTAATTGTTCCGAAACGGGTTTATCACTGGTTGAATTTCAGTCACTATGTCCGGTTTCGCAACTATCACCCATGGTTTTTGGTGATACGGTTATTGCCAGTGTGTTTATAACAGTCCGTGGCTGTATGGCGTGGCAAACCTGCGTGATTTATCAGTTTCAAACCGTGATGAACCCCGGGGCGGTGAAATGCAAC
>CAZAMT010000275.1:0-5704 GCA_964486145.1 uncultured Bacteroidales bacterium | reverse complement strand
ATGAAATCGTCAAAAGTTCTGGTTGAACGTTAGCACAAGATTACGAACAATTTCTTACCTTCAATAAATAAGAATAAAAAATTGATTCACTGCCTATTAATAGGCTCTTACATTTTTTCCCTCAATGAAATTGATAAATGACTTGTTTACTACCTTATTGCCTCCTGGGGTTGGATAATTTCCCGTAAAATACCAGTCACCAAGATGATTTGGACAAGCCTGATGCAGTCCGTCAACTGTTTGATAAACGATTTTTATCTCCGCATTAATGTCAGGGGTCTTAAGCATTTCGGCAATTTTATCTGATATTTGTTGATCGGTGAAAGGCTGGTAAATTTCTTTTACATAATTTACAATTTCTTCTTTAGGCAGGCCCTCCTGATTTTTCGACTTCTTATAAACCTCGTTGATAACACTTTGCTTTCCAAGGTCTTTAAGCAATTCAATGGCTGCCCGAAATGCAATGAAATCGCCAAGTTTGGCCATATCTATTCCATAACAATCCGGATAACGTATCTGTGGAGAAGAGGATACAACGACAATTTTTTTAGGATCAAGCCTGTCAAGAATCTTAATAATGCTATATTTCAGGGTAGTACCGCGAACAATGGAATCGTCAATAATAACCAGGTTATCCAGACCCCTGCGGATTGTGCCGTAGGTGATATCATAAACGTGGCCTACCAAATCGGTGCGGTCTTTGTCTTCTGCAATAAACGTCCGCAACTTGATGTCCTTAATTGCAACTTTCTCAACCCTCGGTTTGATGTTTACAATATGGTCAACCACTTCCTCAGTTATATTTTGTCTGAGAGTCATGATTTTTTCCTTTTCCTGTTGAATCATATGCTTTTCAATACCCCGAACCATTCCGTAATAGGCACTTTCAGCAGTGTTTGGGATATATGCAAAAACCGTATCTTCCAGTTCATCATTTACCGCATCAACGATGGCAGGCGTTAGGAATTCGCCTAATTTTTTACGCTCCTGGTAAATATCTTTATCACTTCCCCTGGAAAAATAGATTCTCTCGAACGAACAGGCCCGTTTTTCTTCCGGTTCACGAACTTTTGTAATATGGACATTTCCATTCTTTTTTGCAATGAAAGCATGGCCGGGATCAAGTTCATGCACTTTATCGTAGGTAACATTCATAACAGTTTGTATAACCGGCCGTTCAGATGCCACAACTGCAAACTCATCATCATGATAATAAAATGCAGGTCGAATGCCCCAGGGATCCCTAACAACAAAAGCATCTCCATGCCCTAATAATCCTGCAATGGTATAACCTCCATCCCATTTTTTGCATGATTCACGTAAAATGTTTTCCACTTTTAAACTATCAGCAATTCTCATTGAAATATCCTTGTTTAAAAATCCTTGTCGTTTATGAAAATCAAATTCTTTTTGGTTTTCAACATCCAGAAAATGTCCGACATTCTCCAGAATCGTTACCGTATCGTTATATTCTTTTGGATACTGACCAAGGTCAACAAGAATTTCAAAAAGCTCTTCAACATTGGTAAGATTAAAATTCCCTGCAAGCACCAGATTACGTGTTTTCCAGTTATTTTGGCGCATTACCGGATGGACATTCTCTACTTTGTTTTTCCCATACGTACCATAACGTAAATGTCCAAGATATAATTCAGCAGCAAAAGGCAGATTCTTTTTTACCCATGATATATCATCAATTATGCCGGGTTTTTTCTTCTGTAACTTTTTTGCATGGCTGTAAATTTTTTTAAAAACCTGGTTAATAGCCTGTGTATCCGCAGACCGCTGTCGATTTAAATATTTTGATCCCGGAGGTAAATCAAATTTCACACTCACCACTCCTGCTCCGTCCTGCCCACGGTTATGTTGTTTTTCCATCAGCAGGTAAAGCTTTCGCAAACCGATCATCCATGTTCCATACTTAATCTGATAATGTTCAAGGGGTTTCAACAATCTCACAAGGGCAATCCCGCATTCATGATTTATATTATCTGTCATTTCTGGTTATTAATCCAATTTTGGGAAATTTATATTTACTTCAACAATATATGCTTTAGGAAAATCCAGTTTGATGTCACGATATCTTCTATACACATCATTTCTCTTTCGAAAATCTCCGACATAAACGTTAAACGAAGGTGCCACATACTCGAGATATGCACTGATATCAGGGTACAACTGAATAAATCTTGATCTTTCAGATTCAGCAAGTTTTCTGTTTTTTTCGCTTACAATATTTATCCTGTATCCCGGAATTCCCTTTCGGCTTTTCTGGTAATGAATATGTTCATTTACGGATTGGTAAAGTTGTTCTTCCTGAATAATTTCGATTTTTCCACCTGATTCTGACCTTGATTCGACCTTTTCGAATACGTCAACTGAATGTTGCGCGAAAACAGGTAATCTGGCAATTCCCAGAAAGATAAGCACCCCAATGACGCTAACAGCTTTCATAAAATATTTTGAATTCGACGCAAAAATAACCAATTTTTGGTTTTTCCTGCCCAAGAGCAAGATAATTTGTTTTGAGAAGGATTTTGAGAATTAATTTAATAGCATCTCCATTTGTATGTTAGTGCATATACTGCATTAAATCCTCTTCCCTGATTGAAATTTTTTTATTGATTAAAAATGAACTGGCAGTCAAATCCCCTTCGAGAGAGAGGGTTGTATTTCCATCACCCTGGGCAATTTTGTATACAGCGGTGATGCCCAGGATAATGTTTTTGATTTCAAGTTCCAGCAATACAGGATATTCATCTTTCGACCTTTTTGGAATAATAACGGGTGCTGCATTTTTTACAGGTCCCAAATAGGTGCCATTCACCCTGGCTTCAAGATCAAGATCCTTCAGTTTTATCCGAAAACCGTTGTTATTGGTTATGGGTAGTACTGTTAAAATTTGAACCTTATTTCCGGAAATTCCTTTAATTTCAACATGACTTGGTTCCTCTACAAAAATTTTATCACCTATTCCTGTACATCCACTTACTGCTGCAATAAGGATAATTAAAATTACGCTATTTAATTTTTGCATAAAAGACTTTTAACCTCTTTGATTCGTAAACTATTTCTATTAAACGGGTAAAAGTATCAAAGATTATACAAGATCTTTACAAAGGGGTTACGAAAAATTTTTGAACATCATTTTACTCAATCATACCATGAACGTTACTCACAGGCCGGAACAAAATAATGTATTGTATCGTATCGTATCGTAAATCTAAAACTGAATCCGGTAAAGCATCATTGGCATGAATCCCTGTTGATATACTTTCTTTGGTTTACCTTCCTCAAAATCATATTCTTCCATGAAAAGGTTTTGATGGTTGGTTATGTTTTGCAAGTCCAGAGCCCATTCCTGGCTAATTTTTTTCCCGTTAACCTTGTATCCAATCCGCATATCAAGACGAAAATAATCATCCTGTAATTCAAAGGCCTTGTTCCAGTCCCATTGCACTGAATTTTCGGTAATGGATGCTTCAATATCCACAGGGGTATATCTTTTGCCTCCGGCCCAAACAGTTTTCATATCAAAGGTTATAAAATTCCTTGATTTCAATTCCAGCTCATATCCGGCTAATGCATTAACTACAAATTCACCATCGTAGGCTGTATTTCGTTCAATATTGTCGTAGGAAGTATATTTTGAATCAAATAGTGATGTTGTTAGTAGAAAATAATAACCTTTACTTAGGAATTTTTCCAACGTAAATTCAATGCCATAATTCTTTCCTGTCCCTTCATTGATAAGGCTATCCAGTACGGGAAGCCCAAAAAAATCTCCGGCATTGAGCATTGAGAACTCTTTCATGTCGCGTTGAACCGGAACATCGTACAGATGCTGGTAATACGCTTCTGCTTTGAACCTGAAGTTACTATTGATCAGCCAGTCATAACCAACAATGTAATGCATACTTTTCGACATTTTCAGGTTTGTGTTGGTTTGCACAATATTTCCATTTATATCTTCCGATTCATAAAAATAGGCCATTTTTGGTTGAAGCTGGCTGTGCAATCCGGCTCCGGTATGGACGCTCATTCTATCGTTCATCTGCCATTTTGCTCCCAAACGTGGTTCAACGCTGGTTTCACCATTCAAAAAGAAATGTTGTACATTTACTCCGGCATAAGCAGACAGGTCATTGGTAAAACGGTGTTTCCATTCACCGAAAGTGCGCAGCAACTGTACATTATCTTTAGTATCTAACTGGATATCATAGGTACCCGTTTGCTGACGAATGCTGTCATTATAATTCACATCGTAGTAATCAAATATAAAGCCCAAAGAAAATGTATTTCGGGTGTTTAGTTTAGATTTTAGTTTGGAAGATATGGCATATTTTCCTTCCCGGTAATCGTTCCTGACAAACGGGACGGGTTCCACATCACCGTTTTTAAGGGAATCCAGCCGGGTGAAACTTCTGGATCCTTGAGCGGTTAACGATGTTTTTATTCTGGTATTTTCATTAAAAAAGTACAAATGATTTAACGCGAGTATACCCAAATCAGCACCAAAATCGGTCATAACTCCGGAAGCATTGTAAGAATTACTGGATGAATCGCCCCTGCCCAATTCAATGTAACTTTTGCCACCGATTCCCAGGATACTAAATCTACCCATTTTTGTACCAGGAAAATCCAGCTTAAATGTTAAATCCTGATATTGTGGTATGGCTGTTCCGGTTCCCATGTCAAAACCAATTGCATCAAAAACGGCAAGCGTTGAATGGCGATAATTTGCCATGTAGGTTGCATTGCTGTTTGCACTGAACGGGCCTTCTGCCCCAATCTCAAAACCATTAAACCCGATTTGGCCAACATATTCCTTTTTCCGGTTATTTCCTGATCTCAGGTTTAAATCAAAAGCACCAGCCACGGCATTTCCAAATTCAGAAGGAAATGCACCGGTATAAAAATCAGAATTTGAGAGAAGATTATTATTCAGAATACTTACCGGACCGCCTGTAGTACCTAACGCTCCAAAGTGATTAGGGTTGGGTACCTCCACACCATCCAACCGCCACAGCAATCCCAACGGAGAATTACCACGGATGATAATGTCATTTCTGGAGTCATTTTGTGTCATTACACCTGCATAGTTGGCTACCATCCGGGCTGGATCTCCCAAACTACCGGCAAAACGTTCGGTTTCTTCAACAGAAAACGACCGTGCACTAACCATGGCCATGTCGTTGATGGGTTTATCTTTCCGTTCATAAGCCTTAATTACCACCTCATCCACCTCAGTAATTTTTTCCTGCATTTCAATATTCAGAAATGCTTCTTTCCCAGAGGTTAACATAAAGTTATTTACTACAATTTCCTCATAACCAACATAGGAAATTCGTATTCCATGACGTCCAACCGGAATATTTTCAAGATTAAAATAACCATCATTACCGGATATGGTTCCTGTCTGATTTTCACTTCCCTGTAAAACAACAGTTGCACCAGGTAAAGGAATACCCATGTTTTTGTCGGTAACCCTGCCCCGAATATTCTGGTGGTAGTCTGACTGAGAATAACCTGCCATGGAAGTCAAAAACGCGATAATAAAAATAATTGCTTGTGTTTTCATATTTTTTCTTTCAAATATATTGTTCATCTAAAATGCACGAAAATTTGAATGACTGAATTGACAAAATACATATCTGAAATGAAAAATAGGTGAACAAATCATTAAGAATGTTTAATTTTATGG
>CAZAMT010000274.1:0-5727 GCA_964486145.1 uncultured Bacteroidales bacterium | reverse complement strand
AAGCGATCTCATAGCCTGTCCCGCTTTTGCGGGAAACGTAGTGAATAAAAAAAGTAAAAGCCATTGCGGCTTGAGCATAAAATAAACCCGTCCAATTTTTTACGGACACCAATTTACAATTTCATATTTTTACAATAAATTACCATGGTTTATGAAAAAAAACAGAATTACAGAACTTTTTAACATTACGTATCCCATTGTACAGGCCGGAATGGTTTGGTGCAGTGGATGGGAACTTGCATCTGCTGTGAGCAATGCCGGTGGCCTGGGTCTGATTGGTGCAGGTTCTATGGATCCTGAAACTTTAAGAATTCATATTCAAAAAGCTAAAGACAATACAGACAAACCATTTGGTGTTAACATTCCACTCATTAAAAAACAGGTTGATAAGTTGATCCATACCGTGCTAAATGAAGGTGTCAGTATTATTTTCACATCAGCGGGAAATCCAGAAACATGGACCAATATCCTGAAATCCAATGGATGTAAAGTTGTACATGTTGTTGCTAACACAAAATTTGCATTAAAGGCCCGGGAAGCCGGAGTTGATGCAGTGGTGGCCGAGGGATTCGAGGCGGGTGGCCACAACGGCAGGGAAGAAACAACCACTTTAACCCTTATACCTCTCATCCATGAGATCGTTGACATTCCGCTGATTGCTGCAGGTGGAATTTACTCAGGGAAAACCATGCTTGCAACCATGTTACTGGGTGCAGATGGAGTGCAAATTGGCAGTAGATTTGTGGTATCCGAAGAATCCTCCGCGCATATTGATTTTAAAAAGGAAATTCTTCAATCAGTAGAAGGAAGCACTCAGTTGAGTTTGAAAAAACTCATCCCGGTAAGAATGATGAAAAATGATTTCTGCAAAAACATCGCAAAAGCTGAAGCAGATGGTGCTTCAACCGCTAAACTTTTAAAAATGCTGGGTGAAAATCGTTCTAAACTGGGAATGTTTGAAGGGAATCTATCGGATGGTGAACTGGAAATCGGACAGGCTTCTGCCCTGCTCAAAGAAATTCAACCGGCAAAAACAATCATTGAAGAAATAATCGTGGAATTTGGTGAAGCAAAAAAAGACATTCTCCACAACAATAAGTATGAATTTTAGGTTGTTAATATTATTGTAAAGAGCTTTTATGCTAAGAATTTTATTCATAGGGATATACATTGCAATGGTTTTCGGGCCCGGTCATTCACAGGAATATATTGAACCACCGGTAATTGAAAGGATAACCGTTTTAAATACTGCCGGACATGTTGGTATTGAATGGTCTTATCCATCGGGGGCAGATATTGATGGATTTATTATTCACAGAAACGATCCGAACGAATATCCCAGTCCGGGTCCTTCGGTGGATACCATTTTTAGCGCAAATACCTTTTCTTACATCGATCTTTCAGGACAAGCCAATGATTCTTCCATTTTCTATTCTGTGGATGCTTTCAGAATTGATGGTGATGAGTTAAAAACCAGCCCTCAGTCAGAGCAACACGCAACAATGTTTGCTCAAGCGGCATTTGATTCCTGCCAAAACCGTAACATCATTTCCTGGAGCAAATATCTCGGTTGGGGAAATAACGACCTTCATTACCGAATTTATGCTAATTCAACAGAAATCGGAGCTACCTCTGATACCTTTTACATACATGATGATATTTTGTATAATGAAAACTACAGGTATTACATTCTGGGACAAACAACGGAAGGAAAAACAACTGCATCCAATCGAACAGATGTAAATACAAATTACCCTGAACCACCCGGTTTTATTAATGCAGACTATGCCACCGTTACTGCCAGCAACACTATTGAATTGTCATTTTCTGTTCCAGATACAGATGAAAGCTACCAGTTCAAACTTGTGCGTACAAACCTGGATTCAGGAATTAAAGACACCTTATTTACTTACAGTGGTGGGCAACAAACACTTTCATTCACCGACCCCGATGTGGATGTTTTAAGGCAACAGGAGTATGTATTGCTTGCAATAAATAGTTGTAAGGAAATTACAGCAACATCAAACAGAGCAACGAACATTGTGCTTGATGGATCGAGGGACGACAATGTGGTGAGTTTATCGTGGACTGCTTATGCAGTTTTTCAGGGTAGTGTTGAATTTTATGAGGTATATCGGGATTTAGGAAACGGGCCGGTAAAAATTGGCGAAACCCAAACCACCTCATTTATTGATAATACAGATAATTTTGACATTGATGACCCAACAGGAACCATCAGATATTTTGTACGGGCCATTGAGGGCGTAAATCCGCACGGAATAAATGGAGAAAGCAATTCCAATGCTATTGATATTGTTATGGATATAAAAATTGAATTTCCAACCGCATTTACACCGAACGGAGATGGGAAAAATGATTATTTCAGGCCAATAAACCTGTCTTTTGTCCCGGAATCATATCAGATAATTGTATTTGATCGATGGGGTATGCCCGTTTTCCAGTCAGGTAATGTGAATGACCAATGGAATGGTACGAATGGAAATGGGAAACCTGTCATGGAAGGTGTTTATAATTTCCAGGTTGAATTTACTACCTTAGATGGAAAAAAACATATTCAAAAAGGATCAATAGCAGTTCTGTACCCATAATTTTACTGATTTACTGAACCATCCAACAGAAATTTCATTAATTTTGTTCGTATTAAAAAAGAACCATTTTTCTGGATAATATATGGCATTACAGTTTAAGACAGAGACGGATTTAGTAGAAGAGAGATTTGAGGATCTCCTCCGGCATTGCAACCGCTGTGATAAGCCGGAAGATCGCGAGCTTATTGAAAAAGCTTTTCGGGTAGCTGTAGATGCGCACAAAGGTGCACGACGAAAATCAGGTGAGCCCTATATTTTGCACCCGATAGCCGTTGCAAAGATTGTTACTCATGAAATTGGTCTTGGTGCAAAATCAGTTTCCTGCGCCCTTTTGCATGATGTTGTTGAAGACACAGACTATAGTGTTGAGGACATTGAAAGTCTTTTCGGAAAAAAGATTGCATCCATCATTGAGGGATTAACGAAAATATCCGGTGTTTTTGACCAAAACTCCACGCTCCAGGCAGAAAACTTCAGAAAAATATTGTTGACATTATCCGATGATGTCAGGGTTATCCTTATTAAACTGGCTGACAGGCTCCATAACATGCGAACATTGGGTTCTCTTCCTTATAAAAAGAGGATGAAGATAGCAGGTGAAACCATTTACCTTTACGCTCCAATGGCTCATCGGCTGGGTCTGTACGCAATTAAAACGGAACTTGAGGATTTAAGTCTTAAATTCAGACATCCAAAGGTTTACGAAGAAATATCAAGAAAACTCAGGGGTACGGAAAAACGCAGGCAAACATTCATTAATAAGTTTTCAATGCCCATCATCGAGCGGTTAATAACCAGTAACATTGAGTTTGATATCAGCGGAAGGCCAAAGTCAGTGTATTCTATCTGGAATAAAATGCAGGCCAAGGATGTACCGTTTGAAGAAGTATACGATTTGCTGGCAATCCGCGTTGTATTTGAACCATTACCTGATATTCCGGAAAAAACACAGTGCTGGAATATTTACTCCATTGTAACTGACATTTACATGCCCAAACCCGACCGCATTCGTGACTGGGTAAGTACGCCAAAAGCAAATGGATATGAAGCGCTTCATACCACCGTGATGGGGCCTGAAGGCAACTGGGTTGAAGTGCAAATCAGGTCGAAACGGATGGATGAAATTGCTGAACGCGGGTTTGCCGCTCACTGGAAATATAAAAATGCCGGCACCCAGGAAAGTGAACTCGACAAATGGTTGAAAAGAATTCGTGAAATGTTGGAAAGCCCCATGAGCGATGCCCTGGAATTCCTGGATGATTTCAAGCTTAATTTGTTTGCCTCAGAGATTTTCGTGTTTACCCCCAAGGGGCATATCAAAACCATGCCGAAAGATTCTACTGCCCTTGATTTTGCATATGAAATTCACACCCAGATAGGTAATAAAGCCATTGGAGCAAAAGTCAATCACAAACTGGTTCCCCTAATGCATACCATCAAAAGCGGGGATCAAGTTGAAATTATTACATCCGATCAAAGTAAACCAAAAAAAGAATGGCTGGACATCATCAAAACTGTAAAAGCTAAAACTGCCATTAAAAGTGCGCTAAAAGCCGAAACAAAGGATCGCATCGGCAAGGGGAAACAAATACTGGAAGACAAGCTGGCAGAATTAAAACTTAAACCCAGTTCAAGAATTTTTAAAAAACTATTACCCGGGTATGATGTTTCAACCAAAGATGAGCTTTACAGTAAAATAGGTAGCGGTATCATCACCTTAGAAAACCTGAAAAAAATCCTCAAAAAGAACACGAAAAACAAATGGATACGCTATTGGGAACTGCAATTCTCGCGATCAATACACAAGAAAAAATCTGACAAGTTAGAAGGAAAATACAATGTTGAGATCCCAAAGGAAAATTCACCAATTGTAATTGAAGAGGATATAAACAAATCAGATTACTCCTATCAAATCGGAAAATGTTGTAATCCTATTCCGGGCGACGATGTAGTGGGTTACAAAAGTCCTGAAGGCTCTATAATTATCCACAAGGTACGCTGCCCGAATGCCGTAAGGCTCATGTCAAGCCGCGCTGAATATACTGTGCCTGCAAAATGGACCATCCATAAATTGTATTCGTTTTTAGTCCGTATCAAAATAAACGGATTCGATAAATTTGGGGTTTATAACAATATAACCACAATTATCTCTAAAGAACTCAATGTTAACATCCGCACCATCAACCTTGCCAGCCACGATGGCATATTCGACGGATACATCGATTTATATGTTCATGACACCAAAGACCTGAACAATCTCATTATGAATCTCATGCAAATAAAGGGCGTGGATTCGGTAAGTCGTGTCGAAACCGTTGAAGAATAATTCAAAATTTATTTTAATTTATGTTTTAATTTTTATTAAAATTATTATATTTTAGCACTATTTTAAATTAGTCTAATTTATGTTTAACGAAGAAACAAAAGATACGGTCAAAAAAATATTCACCGAATACCTTGAGAAGAAGGGCCACCGAAAGACGCCGGAAAGGTATGCTATTTTAGATGAAATTTATTCACGGGAAGGGCATTTCGATATTGAATCGCTGTACATTTTCATGAAAAATAAAAATTACCGGGTCAGCAGGGCAACTCTTTACAATACCATCGAGTTGCTGCTTGATTGCAACCTTGTAATCAAACATCAGTTTGGCAAAAACATTGCCCAGTTTGAAAAGGCATATCAATGCATGCAACATGACCATCTTATAGACATTGAATCCGGGCAGGTTATTGAATTTTGTGATCCAAGAATGGAAGAAATCATCAGAACAGCTTCAGAATTAAACAATTTTGAAGTATCACATCATTCGCTCTACATTTACGGGGTGAAGAAAAAAACAAAAGAAAACAATTTCTAAGCACCGTATTGAGCAGGAATGTTAAAAAATTGTGAACTTAAAAAACAATTATCCGGTCAGATAATTGTTTTTTTTTTGTAACTTTTCACACCGGAATTTAGACCGGTTTTTTCACCTCTTCAACAAGGGTTTCCAGCATCCCGGTCTGGGTGCCATTCAAATAGAAATTCAAAAATAAAGAACATGAAACAGACCATGTCTGAGATAATTACTGAGGCACACATTACCATGCTTGAAATGAGTGCCAAATTTCAGGT
>CAZAMT010000273.1:0-5731 GCA_964486145.1 uncultured Bacteroidales bacterium | reverse complement strand
TGTTTAAGAAGACGTTTTTCGCATTGCCAAAAGATTTTCCGGTGGTGTATCGACTGTAATTTCACATCCGGCAGAAAGGATATATTTCTGGTTTTTTTGTGAGCTGATTAAATTCCGGGACATTCTTTCTATTTCACCAGGTTGAGCATCCTGAATCGTTACCGGATTGATATTTCCGCAGAGAATAACATCATCACCAACAACCTCTCTTGCATGATTTACATCCACCTGCCAGTCCAAATCCAAAATGTCCATTCCTATATCTTTTAAGGAAGGCAGCAAATGGGTAATGTTTCCGCAGATGTGCATTTTAACTGCAGCGCCGGTATCATGAATAAAATCAATAAGTTCCTTATGCCGTTCTTTAACAAATGTTTCGTACAAGTCGGCACTAATTTGCGAACAAACGGCATCTCCCATGCCAATAATCCGGCAACCGGTTTCAATTTGTGCTTTGGCGAAATCCTTTGCTGTGATCATGACTTTATCCATTAGCAAATTGGAAAAATCGGGATCCATCATGAGTTGCATCATCATTTCGGAAACACCGGCCAAATCGCATGCTTCGGCCAGTGGCCCTTCAATCCATCCGATAACCGGAACGGTACCTTGTAGTTCCTTTTGATAAAGTTCGCTCCCTTTTACGCGATCTGCTGTACGTTCTGCTTTATATACATCCGGATTTTTCAGTTTTTTGACATCATCCACGGTTTTGACAATGATCTCCTTACATTTGGGAACTCCCTCGGGAATAAATTCCACAGGTGCGCCAAACGCGGCAGTTTCCCTGTAAGGATCAGAAATAAGGCCGACCATATCCAGATCAAATTCTTCCATGGCTTTCAGATTGCTCTTCACCAGTACCCTGAAATCGGATGCCAGTTCTCCATAGGTATATCCGGCATACCGCGCAGCAAAATGCATGAGAATAGGTCGGAACAGGGTTCTGTTAATTGTTTCACCGGAATGAACTTTTTCGAACAGTTGGGATTTTGTCATGATTTTCAGGATTGGTTTTTGGCGTTGTAATCATCCACTACTTTTCTGATAGCCCTTATATGATTTGGATTAGTACCACAGCATCCTCCGATGATGTTTGCACCAGCGTTGATCAATGGTGTTACAACCCTGCTCATTTGTTCTGGTGTTTCCGGGAATACATCCACGCCATCAACATTTACCGGCATTCCAGCATTGGCCTGCACCAGGATAGGGACATGGAGAAAATGTTTACGTATTTCCTGAACAATCTCCAGCATTCGTTCGATTCCGTTACCGCAGTTTGAACCAATGATATCGGCTCCGGCATCAAGGCTGGCTTGCACGGCTTCTTCGGGCGATATACCCATCATTGTTTTATAGTCTCCCTGAACCGTTTTGTCAAATGTAAATGTGCAAATAACTTCGGCTTTTGTATTTTCTTTGGCTGCTCTGACTGCAAGTGTCGCTTCATCAATGGCCGTCATGGTTTCAACACAGATGGCATTTGCACCGCCATCATACAGGGCCATAGCCTGTTCTCTAAAGGCATCATACAGTTCATTTTCAGTTACATCGCCCATGATAAGCATTTTACCTGTCGGGCCGACCGATCCCAATACCCAGTGATCTCCATTGGCTTCCACTGAGAGACTCGCAGCGGCTTTGTTTATTTCATAGGTCTGATTTTCAAGTTGATAGGATGTCAATTTGAATCGGCTTCCTCCAAATGAATTGGTCTCAACCATATTTGATCCTGCATCAATATACTTCTGTGCAATGTCTCTAATGTCATTTGGCCTGTCAAGATTCCATTTTTCCGGGCATTCGCCTGCTTTTAGTCCTTTTTCATATATAAAAGTTCCCCAGGCACCATCACCAACGAGGATTTTACCTGTTTTTAAAAAATCTGTAATTTTTTGTTTCATTTTTATAAATCTCAGTAATACAGACAATTATTTACTTTCCGTTAAAATCATGAATGGCATCAAACATAGCCAGTATATTCTCAACTGGTGTGTTGGCCTGAACGTTATGGATTGTATTAAACACAAAACCACCATTTTGTGAAAAAATCTCCAGTCTTTCTTTTACCTGTTCATAAACTTCTTTTGGTTTACCAAAAGGAAGAACTTGCTGGGTATCCACTCCACCGCCCCAGAAGGTAATGTCTCTGCCATATTTTTGTTTCAGGTTATTGGCTTCCATTCCCGCTGCCGATACCTGCACAGGGTTCAGGATATCAAAACCTGCCTCGATAAAGGATGGAATAAGTGTTTCCACCGCACCACAGGAGTGTTTGAATGTTTTCCAATTCGTATTTTGATGCACCCAGTCGTTTAATCCTTTGTAATATGGAAGATATAGGGATTTAAATGTGTCAATGTCACAAAAGGTGCCGGATTGGGTGCCAAAGTCAGTGCCGCAAACATATAGGATTTGAACTTTATCTCCCACTTTTGCGGCCACCTTCTCAAGGTTGTTGAGTGCAATTTCCAGTTGTTTTTCAAATACCTTGTGTATGTAATCCGGCCGGGCCAGTGTTGAAATATACCATTCTTCAATATCCCGAATACCTTTTGGATGTTTCATAAACGGCCCGGGTACCAGGGCAATGTCGCCAAAACCAGTACCTCCAATATTTAGCATGATGGCCTTACCTGATCCCGTCACTTTGTTTACCTCTCGTTCGAAAAAATTTATATCTTCATGAGTAAATTCGCTGAATTCTTCCAGATTGTCTTCCGGGTTCAGGTTTTCTTCAACAATCGGTTCCTGGCGAATGATGGAATCAAAAAAGAAACTATCTTTAGGCATACGGGCGCTTGGAGGTACTGACGTATCACCTTGTGGATAAATGTAAAAGTCTCCTTTTTCGTCTCTGAGTGTATTGAATTTTTCAGGAACAAGTACTTCCAGTCCATGCGGCATTTTCCACGGCTTATAATTTTCATTCGGAAAACCAAACATGTTGTTTTTTGGGTTTACACCAACCACATCAATACCAAGGATTTCCAGGAGTTGTTCATTCATTTCTCCCAACATTTGGTAGGGATCTGTTACTTTCACGGGGTCATGGCTGATGTTAAAGTGCTTGTTTAGGGCATCAATGCAGCTCACGTGAATTCCCGTAACGGGCGATGCTCCAAAGTCTACCGGCACCTTGTCAGGATTTTTATGATTCAGGGAACTAACTATACGTTCTTTTGAAGTCATGGGTATCAGTTTTTTAATAATCCAGAAAATTAAGTATTTTAACCCGGATTACCAATGTTTTTTTGATTCGAAATGCATTCATAAGTCAACAATATTCCATATTTTTGAGCCGATACAAAAATTGATGTACGTTGGTTATTTTTGATTTGGATTTTACGTTGTGGGATTGTGGCGGTGCGTATTGCGATTGCACCTTTCCTCCTTATTCCAGGAAGGAAAGTAAAGTCACGGATAGTGACGGAGCTGTCATCCGGTTATATGATGATGTTTATGAAATTCTGGAAATGCTGGATGCCTGTGGGGTAAAGATGGGCATTGCTTCGCGCACAACCACTCCGCATTGGGCAAGGGAATTATTGGATTTGCTGGGGATTGCACATTATTTTAGTTTTTCGGAAATATATCCTGATTCAAAATTGACACATTTCAGCAAATTGAATCAACAATCAGGTATACCTTTTCAGCAAATGCTTTTTTTTGATGATGAATATCGTAATATTGATGAGGTTGGCGAACTGGGGGTGAATGTGGTTCATGTAAAAAATGGATTGAATAAAAAACTGTTTAACTCCGGATTTGAACTATTGAAGTTGCAAATGAAATCGTATAATTCATGATTAGCAATGATGACTTTGTAGGTATTATTCCTGCGGGAGGAAAGGCGGCAAGGTTAAAAAAGCTACCCTGCAGCAAGGAAATTCTGCCATTGATGATAAATGATAATGACCAGATTGCGGTTACCTCGTCTTTTCTTATCCAATATTACAAAAATGCAGGTATTCGCAATGTATATTTTGTTATCAGGGAAGGTAAATGGGATGTTCCGGCGTATTATCGTGATGGATCGGATGTGGATGTGAATATTGGATATTTAATCATGGATAAACCTTATGGAGCACCGTTTACAATTGATCAGGCTTATCCGTTTGTTAAAAATAGTTTCGTAGCATTGGGATTTCCGGATATACTTTTACAGCCTGAAAGTGTTTTTACCACGCTGAAGGATAAAATCATGCAAACAGGCGCCGATATTGTTTTGGGCATTTTTCCGGTAGAGAATTATAAAAAATGGGATCTGATAGAGTTTAATCAACAGGGAAAAATAGCATCCATTCAAATTAAAAAGGACCGCCCGGATTTAACCCATGCATGGGCAATTGCCGTTTGGTCGCCGGCATTTACTGAATTTTTGCATACACAATTAATTAATTATGCAAAGGAATTTGAAAATAACATTGACAGAAATGAGTTATATATTGGAAACATCATACAGGATGCGATGATTCATGACATGAATGTAGACTATGTTATTTTCGAAGGAGGAAAAGCAATTGATACCGGAACACCAGAAGATTTGAAAAAATATTTATCTCGTTAAAAAATGAAATCCATGAAATTAATTTCCTTTTGTATTTTTATTCTTTTTGTATTTACAAGTTGTAATCAAACGGACGATTATTTTGATAAAAAATTTGGCATAGAACAAATAACCACCGGTGCTGATTTGAGTGAAGGGCCGGCTTTTGATCCGTTTGGCGGCCTTTATTTTTCGGATCAGCCGAACAACCGGATATTAAAATATACCGTGCAGGGAGATCAACAACTATTTTTGCAACCCGCGGGTGTAGCTAACGGATTAATGTTTGATTATCAAGGAAGGCTTGTAATGTGCCAGTCGAACAGCGGAAATTTCCCGGAAGACACAACTGCCGGAAAGCGCAGGATAGCCAGGATAGAGCAGGACGGCTCATTAACGGTTTTGGCAGACACTTTCGGGGGAAAACCATTGATTGGCCCCAATGATTTATGCATGGACCTGCGGGAGAGAATTTATTTTACTGATCCGTATTATCCAAATCCGGTTGTTGAAAAAACGCAGGAAAACTCCGGAGTATATCGCATTGATTCTATTGGTCACATCCAACAGATTATTTCGAACCTTGAAAAACCCAATGGTATTCTAATATCGCCGGATGGCCGGTTGCTGTTTGTGTCCGACCGCGGAACCCAAAAGCTGCACCGGTATTTTATTCATGATGATGGGGCGGTGGAGCATCAAAAAGTGGTTTATGATTTTTCTCCTGACCGGGGTATCGATGGCATGGCTATGGATTCTAAGGGATTGATTTATGGAGCAGCCGGCGAAGGCGAAACCACGGGTATCTACGTTATTGATCCGGTAAATAGCAAGATCCTTGACGTTATTTATACACCCGAAAAAGCGTATAATGTTGCTTTTGGAGGTGATGATAAAAAAGATTTATACGTTGCTGCGGGTGGGAGCATTTATATGACTCGCACTGTTAATGAGGGATTATTATTGCCTCATCCAAGATAATTTCCGAATTTCCGGTTTTTTGTAACATATGGCACCGGACAACACTGGAATCCTGTTAGGCGGACAGGCTTCAGGGGCCACGGATAACAAATCCCGGTTGTCCTTGTCGCACAAGCCCACCCTTACCAGGGCTGGAGAGTTTAAATTTCGTCCGCCCAGGCGGAGACAGCAATGTCGTTTAGTTAACGCTGTCAAGTC
>CAZAMT010000272.1:0-5761 GCA_964486145.1 uncultured Bacteroidales bacterium | reverse complement strand
TTTCATCTGATTATTTTTTAGGTTTCATTTTTTTAAACGAACATTCATAATTCCTTTTCGAATTACATAACACTCCTCAGAACAAACATCTGTAATGTGGCGGGTTACAAGTTTATCGCCATCTCCTGCAATTACTGTTTTGCCTTCATGTTGATATGTTGCTTCAACAGAATAATACTCGTTTGTTTTTACATAAAGATAATATGTTTCCGAATAGGCGGTATCAATGTATTCAATATTTCGTGCATCAGCCTTGCCTTTGTATATGATGAGAGGAACATGGTCAATATCGTTATTGATGGTAACATATATCATAATATCGGCACTGTCTGGTTCAGGAAAATAACATTCGTTGCAGTCAACATCAAAGGTCAACATCTCTTCGCAACTATGAACACCAAAAACAGCCACTATCAAAATTGATAGTAAGGCCAGGGGTCTAAAAAATGCTTTTCTATATAAACTACTCATTCGCATATCATTGATTCAACCAGTTTATTTCTTTGTTTTTATATCGTTTTTTATTCAGAAAAAAGGTAAACTGGTATGTTATTTTTATTTGATGCGGGTTAATGTTTTCTGTATCAAACGGCATATATGCATAACTTATTTTAAACAATGTTTTGGGATGAATAACCGATAAACCTGCCTCTGGCATAAAAAACGTTTTTGTTTTTGCATTTTGAATATATCCCCGGTAGCTACCAAACGTGTGCCCTGCTTTTGCTGCAACATGAAACCCATGAAATTTATCCGGGTTGTTTCTGCTGATGATGAACGTTTTTTGCAATCCGGCACTAACTACATGGCGGGTTTCCCAAAACTGATAAATGATATCATCCTGAGATTCACGCCAGATAAGCTTTCGGGTGGGTCTTATTTCATATGAACCCACGAGGTTTAACTTGTATTTTACTTCACTCAGTTGAAAAGACAGACCTGCGCGGAAATCGTTAAGATTAAAGGAAGCCAGGGGACCAATGTTAAGATCTGAGAAATCCGGATAAGGATTCTGTTTTGCACCGTAAGAAAGTAAAATCTTTTTTATGGAGTCGTTTCCATTTTGTTTTGCCAGGTTTAACGGGGTTGTAGCATAATCGAGGTGGGTGTTGATATCAGCGCCAAGTTCTATAAATTTTTTGACCATCTGAGGGTTGTCATTCATAATGGCATATGTGAGGGCATTATAACCAAATGAGTTTTTAAGTTTTACATTGGCTCCGTAATCAATAAACAAATTTATTAAAACCGCGTTGTTGAATTGGGTGGCAATCATTAATGGAGTAAATCCTTTTTCATCCGCAGTATTTACATTGGCCCCGTTTTCAAGCAACAAATCAATGATTTCAATATTTTCCTGATAAGTAGCCGTCAGCAAAGCGTCATTGCCTTTTTTGTCCTTGATATCCGGATCTGCTCCGTAAAACAGAAGCATATCGGTGAGAATAAAATAGTTGTAACCAGCGGCAATAATTAATGGAGTGAGTCCTTTCTTATTTCGAACATCAATGTTGGCATCGTTGGTCAAAAGAATTTCAACAACATCCAAATTATTAAACATGGCTGCGCCGTGCAAAGCTGTATTTCCATCATTCGGTTTTTTATCCGGATCGGCACCTTTCTCCAACAGAATCTGAACCACCTTTTCATGACCGCGTTGAGCAGCATACATCAGGGCGGTGACACCTTCATACGTTGCAAAATCTACATTTGCCCCTTTGTTCAATAAACGTAATACTTCCGATGGATAACCTTTATCCGCGGCAATTAACAGGTTAATGTCGGTTTCACCAGGCAGATAATCAGAGGTGTCAACAGCTTCTTCAACCTGGGCATAAACAGGCAAGAGGAAACATAAACATATCAGGGAAAAAATCGTTTTCATATCATAAAATCCTGCCCAAAGATAATGAGAATTGCAAATTTAATCTAACGTTGGAGAAGTTGTTATGAATTTATTGCCGGCTTTCAAACTTCATTGATTGGAGTAAAACCATCCCCAACAATTTCATTTGCATTAAACACGGTCATGAATGCATCCGGATCAACTTCCTTAATAAATTCCTGAAGAGTGGCCAGTTCTCTTCGGTTAACATTTGTGTAAATGATCTGTTTATCCTTGTTGGTGTACATTCCTTTTCCATAAAGACAGGTAGCACCGCGATCGAGTTCATAAAGTATTTTTTCCCGTATTTCGTCATATTTTTCGGAAATGATAAAAACTGCTTTTCCATAATTTACACCCTGCATGGTTGCATCAATCACTTTTCCTGTAATGAATATGACAATCCAGGAGTAAAGCGGGATTTTCCAATCCCTGAATACTAATAATCCGAACAACACGATAACAGAATCAACATATATTAACACCTGCCCTGGGGGAAGTTTTGTGAATTTTGCAAAGATCATCGCAATAATATCCGAACCGCCCGATGTTGCTTTTGATTTAAAAATAAGGCCCAACCCAAAGCCAATAAGCACCCCTCCGAATACGGAGGCCAGAATTGGATCGTTTTCTATCAGTGGTTCATTACCAAAATATATGGTTTGAAGATCAATGAAAGCCGAAGACAATATAAAACCTACAATGGTTTTAATCCCAAAGCGGGGACCAAGAATTTTAATTCCAAGATACGTGAGAGGAATGTTTAATAACAGTCCGAAAAGCCCCACCGGAAAGCCATCCGGTGCAAATGAAAAAGCACCTCTTGTCATGTGGTGTACAACGATTCCGATACCATATACACCGCCGGGAACAATTTTGTACGGGGCAATAAATAAAACATAACCCAAAGCCAAAATAAACGATCCAAAAACAATGAGGGTATAACTACGAAAATTGTTGCTTTGAAATATTTTTTTTGTTGATAGCATGTTACTCATGGTTTAATGTATTCCGCAAAAGTAAAGGAGATGCAATGGAAAGAAAATGATTAAGGTCATTGGTTGGGATAAGAGGTAACAGTCAAGCCACAAACATCAAGATGGAGGATACAGGATGAGCGATAAAGAAGATAATAATTGCTTTCGGGATGATTATGCAAATTACCAAATGTTATCGTTCATTGCCTTACTCATATTTAAGACTGTCAACCGGATTTTTACCGGCTGTTATCCAGCTTTGCCAGCTTACGGTTAACATGGCTATAACATAAACTGCTACACCGGAAATAAAAAATATCCACCAGGACATTTCGATTTTATGGACGTAATTTTGCAGCCATTTATTCAAGAGCACCCATGCCAGTGGAGAAGCAATGATGATGGCAAGAACAATCCACTTGCTGTATTCTCTAACAAGCATTCGTAAAATACTTATTGATGTTGCACCGTTAACTTTTCGAATGCCTATTTCTTTGGTTTTCGTTTGAAAAAGGATGCCCGTGATACTCAATAACCCCAGTCCGGATAATATCAATGCAATAACACCTAAAGAAATCCCCATTTTTTTAATTTGAAATTCATTCCGGTAAACAGCTTTGTAAAGATTTTCAACAAAGTTATATTCAAAGGGGAAATCGGTATAAATCGAATTCCACACGTTTTCAATAAGGTTTAGTGCTTCTGCTGAAGTTCCTTCTTTGATCTTTATTTGTGCGCTAAACAACCAAAAAGATTTTTGAAAAAACACAAACGGTTTGATTTCATTTTTCATCGAAGCCATCTGAAAATCTTCAACCACACCTACGACTTGCCCTCCGTTAAAAAAGTTGCTGTCGTTCATGAAAAATTTCAATGTAAAAGGCTTACCAACGGCTTCATCTGGTGTCCATCCCAGTACTTTCGTGGCTTTTTCATTTAATATATAATTTTCTTGGCCAAGGTTGCTGCCATCAAATGGCTTAAAACTTCTACCTGAAAGAAAACCAATGTTGTAAAAAGGAAAAAAATTGTCATCTACCGGATAAACGTATAGCATTTTATTCTCAATGTTTTCTTTGATGCCGGAAGTTTCAAAAGGCATCATGTCCATACTCTCATCTGCGGGATCTTCCATGCTCGATGTCACATCCAGGATCGACGAATGCCTCATCAATTCCTCCTTAAATACCTGGTATTTATCTGTAACCTGTACAGGTAAATTTTTAACATTGATAATTTCACTGTAACTATCGCCAAGCCGGTTGTTCATAAAAAAGTTGATCTGCCGGGTAACTGTGAAAACAGTTATAAACAGTATGATGGTTGCCACGTATTGCAATGTCACCAGGTATTTGGAAATACGCATCAACCGGTTATCTTTTAAAGCAAAATCAGAATGACTGTCTTTTTTGTTTATAACTTTTAAAATAAATCCTGATCCCATCAGGCCGGCTATTGGAACCATCCCGGCAAGAACCGAAACAGTGAATACGATCGGAATTGAATACAACACCACCGGTTGAAAAGGTATCCGGGCCATCCCCATCATTGTATTGAACGGACCAATTAGAAGTTGAAATATAGTATAACCCAAAATTACGGCAACAATACTGAGTGAAGCAGATTCAGTTAACTGATACCAGTATAAATCACGTTTGTCACTACCATTGTATTTGAAAATCATGATCGTTCGGAATTTTTTTAGAATACGGACGTATTGCAGGTTAATAAAATTGAATAGCGCAATTCCGAACACGAATATGCCCAATGCCACGAAAATAAACAGATTTCGGGTGTTGTTGTTTTCTTCAAGTTCCCGTGCTTTATGCGATTTTAGATGTATATCGGTGATATTTTGTAAATGCGGAGTTAGCATTTCCGTTTCCTCATCATTTATGTATTTCACGGCAAAATCAGGAAACTTTTGTATCACTGATTCCGGATGGCTGCCAGGTTCGAGAAGCAGGTAATGATAAGCCCAACCGGAATATTCATCGGGATTTTCGTAAGCCGCGAGAATGTCAAAATGAAAATGGGAATTCACCGGGAAATTTTCAACAACGCCTGTAATTGTATATTCCTTTTTTTCCCGGCAGTTACGGCAATACACCTCCATGCTTTTTCCAACGGGATTGACATTACCGAAATACTTTGCTGCTGCGGCGGTTGATAAAACCAGCGTGAATGGTTCGGTTAATGCACCCGTTGATGATCCTTGCACAAAATCAAAGGATAAAACATTAAAAATATCCGGAGTAGTAAAAAACAGCTTCGCGTCGAACACCTTTTCTTTCAATTTTACGATACCTCCGTACCAGTGAGTAATCCTTGCATGGCGTTTAATTCCCGGAATCTCTTTTTCAATATCATTGAGCCACCCATACCAGCTTCGTGCAAAATGAGAATGGTAGCCCGCTGTTGGATCGTTCTTTTCAACTGTAAGCCGGTAAATTCTTTCATGATTTTTATGGAACCTGTCAAAACTTAACTCAAAACTTAACCATTGAACCACAAAGAAACTGCATGTAATCCCGAGAGACAGACACAGAATTGAAATAGAAGTGTAAAAAGGATACGACTTAAAATTCCGCAGAACAAGTTTGAGTGCGAGTGGCATTTTTCGATACAGTACACGCATGATTAAAAAGGTTCATTAGTGAATGTATTTTTTATTGATTTAAAAAATTGCTAAAAGGAAAACATCATTCGTAATGCTCACTCTCACTCGTATCTCAGGCTCTCAACAGGATTTTTATTTGCTGCTTTCCAGCTTTGGAAACCAACAGTTAGCAGGGCAATGACGTAAGCTATCACACCTGAAACAGCAAAAATCCACCAGTTTAAACTTGTTTTATAAGCAAAGTTTTGCAACCATTGATGCATAAAGTAATAGGAAACC
>CAZAMT010000271.1:0-5803 GCA_964486145.1 uncultured Bacteroidales bacterium | reverse complement strand
GTTTCACCGAATAAGTGAGGTGAAAGGCTTACATTTACTTAATCGTTGAGCGGAACCTTTAGCTCATGACCGAAGGGAATAATCGCTCAATTTGGGTAATACCTATTTTGGTGCAAGCCGATAAAGGACCAATCCGATGATGAGGAATAAAATGTTGGGAATCCAGACTGCCAGGTAAGGACTCATAAGACCTCCAATGGCAAACTGAGAAGAAAACTGTAAAAACAGAATATATGAGAAACTTAAACCAACACCTATTCCCAGATGTCCGCCCATACCGCCTCTTACTTTGCGCGACGAAACACTTACACCCAATAATGTAAGGATAAAGCAGGAAAAAGGATAAGCAAATCGCTTTCCCTTTTCAATCTGGGCATGTTCGATGCTTGTAGAACCTTGTAATTTAAGTTCCGAAATATAGGTATTCAACTCACCGAGGTTCATAGCTTCAACAACATTTTCCCTGCGTTTGAAATCATTGGGATGCATGTTGAGTGTGGTGTCAATTCGTCGGCCTTCAGTAACGTTTTCTTTCAATCCATTGATATCACGGATATAATAATTATGGATACGCCATTTATTGATTGTACTGTCCCAGCGAATATATTCGGCAAGAAGTTTTGATTTGAGTTTGCCTTTTTCAAAGTTTTCAATGGAAAATTTATAGCCAATATTGGATTGATTGCTATAATTATCCATGTAAATATAAACGCCTGGTTCAATTTGTTTATGTATGTTGCGTTCATCAAATCTAACAGCCCGATCATGATAGTATTGTTCCTCAAATGCAAAGCGCTCTGCATTGGCATGAGGAATAACAAAATTGGTAAGTACAAACGAAAAAATGGCAATGAATGATGCCGAAATAAAGTATGGAAGCATCATTCTTTTAAAACTTACTCCATTGCTTAAAATTGCTATAACTTCGGTATTGTAAGCCATTTTTGATGTGAAGTAAATAACGGCAATAAATGTGAAAAGGTAACTGAACAGGTTAGCAAAATAGGGTATAAAATTCAGGTAGTAATCGTAAACAATGGCGTGGGTGGGTGCATTATTTTCCATAAAATCATCCAGTTTCTCTGATAAATCGAAAACCACAGCAATTGAGATTATCAGTAGAATGGAGAAAAAGAAAGTCCCCAGAAACTTCTTAATGATGTATATATCAATAATTTTAAGTCCAAGCAACCTGTTGATATTTAATTTCGACCAGAATTTAGACATAGGTAATCTATAATCTTATTTTTAGTTTTTCTGTTATATTATCTTTCCAGGAACGGTAATTTCCATTCATTATTTGGCTGCGTGCTTCGCGAACGAGCCATAAATAAAACCCCAGGTTATGCAACGACGCTATTTGAGCTCCAAGCATTTCACCAGCGATGAATAAATGCCTGACATAGGCTTTTGAATAAAAATTGTCAACAAATGAAGTGCCATTGCTATCGATTGGTGAAAAATCATTTTTCCATTTTTGGTTACGGATATTGATAATACCCTCAGATGTGAAAAGCATGCCGTTTCTTCCGTTTCTTGTAGGCATAACACAATCGAACATGTCCGTACCCAGTGCAATGGATTCAACAATATTTGCAGGGGTTCCCACGCCCATCAGGTAACGGGGTTTATGTTTTTGTAAAATACCATTAACGATCTCCAACATTTCATACATGTCATCTTCTGGTTCTCCAACGGATAAACCGCCAATGGCATTGCCTTCCATTTCGGATGATGCAATATATTCTGCTGATTGTTTGCGCAAATCTTTAAAAACGCTTCCCTGTACAATCGGAAAATAAGCTTGCCTGTGCTTATACAGGGGAGTAGTGTTTTTAAAATGCCTGATCCCCCTGTCTAACCAGCGATGGGTTAAATACATTGAGTTTTTTGCATATTTGTATTCGCAAGGATACGGTGGACATTCATCCAGTGCCATCATTATATCCGAGCCCAGGTCACGTTGAATTTCCACAACATTTTCAGGGGTAAACTGGTGTTTTGAACCATCGATGTGAGATTTAAACAAGGCTCCTTCTTCTGTGAGTTTTCTGTTTTCAGCAAGCGAAAATACCTGGTAACCACCGCTATCAGTAAGGATGGGCTTATCCCAACTGCTAAATGCATGCAAACCACCGGCCGATTTAATTATTTCCATGCCTGGCCGTAAATACAGGTGATAGGTATTTCCCAATATTATTTGTGATTGAACATCCGCTACAAGGTCTCTGTGAAATACTCCCTTAACAGATCCAACGGTTCCTACGGGCATAAACATTGGAGTTTCAATGATCCCATGATCTGTATGAATAATGCCCGCTCGGGCCCCCGTATTTTTATCTTCCGCAACAATTTCAAATTTCACAAAATGTTTTGTTTTGAATTATCATTGGTATTCTTTAGCAAAATCAAAGATAAAATAATTATGGCGAATTAAATTTGTTCATAAATAAATACCTTGCGTGATAATAAAATCTTTAATATCATTGTCAACGAATAAACAAAATTCACTTTGGAAATAGTATTTTCATTTTTATCGAATTACAAAAACGTCTTGCTGGTGTTGCTATGCCTGGCAACATTGGTTCAGTTATTTTATTTTTTGTTTTTTTATTTTCGGTTTGTTTTCCATAAGCCTGCACCAGCCAACGATCAGAAAGTACCGGTATCTGTGATCATTTGCGCAAAAAATGAAGCAGATAATCTCAACAAAAATTTATCATCGGTGCTGGAGCAGGATTATGCAGAGTTTGAGGTTATTGTGGTTAATGATGGTTCCAGTGATGGGACAGAAATCCTGATTCATGATTTTCGCCAAAAATACAGCCATTTGCGGACTACCAACATTCCGGAAGATCGAAATTTCTCCCATGCAAAGAAACTTGCTGTTACAGTTGGGATTAAGGCGGCTAAATATGAATGGCTGCTGTTTACGGATGCTGACTGTAAACCAGAATCAAATCAATGGATCCAGACAATGAAGGACCATTTTACAGATAAAAATTCCATTGTTCTTGGCTATGGGGGGTATTTTCATGAAAAAGGATTACTGAACAATTACATTCGTTTTGAAACAGTGTACATCGCTCTGCAATACATGAGTTTTGCCCTTGGTGGATTCCCCTACATGGCTGTTGGGAGAAACATGGCCTATCGGAAAGCACTTTTTTTTGAGAACAAGGGTTTTTCAAATCACCATCATGTCCTGTCCGGTGATGATGATTTGTTTGTAAATGATGTGGCAACCAGGCAAAATACAGATATTGAGTTTCGGACATTGTCGCACACCCGTTCACTTGCTGAAAAAACCCTCAAACAATTTGTGAAACAGAAACGAAGACATCTGACCACTTCAACATATTATAAAACAAAAAATAAATTTTTATTGGGACTGGAATCTTTTTCAAGAATTTTATTTTATGTTACCGGCGTATGGTTGTTATGTATTAATCATCTCATAATAATAACATTACCGGTATTTGCATTGCGGGAATTGCTCTTCTTGATTGTGTATAAATCTGCGATGAATAAACTAAAAGAAAAAAAATTATTGCTAACTTCATTGATATTTGATATCTTGGTACCTCTATTTAATGGATTTTTAATATTAACAAACGGGAAAACGGAAAAGAAGAATAATTCATGGAAGTAGCGACAAATCTCTCAGACAAGGCGCAGCATGATTACGCGTTGGTGACAAAAGCAATTCAGGGCGACCAGAAAGCATATGCCGAATTAATGGGAAGATACAGAGATGCGATCTACTTTATGTTGCTGAAGATGGTTAATAATCCGAGTGATGCAGAGGACTTAACAATTGAAGCATTCGGTAAGGCTTTTAAAAATATCAAGCAGTACACACCCAATTACGCATTTAGTACGTGGCTTTTTAAAATTGCAACCAATAATTGTATTGATTTTATCAGAAAGAAAAAGGCCAACCTCGTTTCACTTGATCAAAGCCAGGAACAAGAGGATACAGTGCCTATTACCATTGAGGCTAACACATTGGATCCAGAGGAAAGTATGATTAAGCAGCAAAAAGTTGTTTTAATGCGCAGTGTTGTTTCAAAGCTAAAACCCCGGTACAGAAGATTAATCGAATTGCGTTATTTCAGTGAATATTCATATGAAGAGATCGCTCAGGAACTTGATCTGCCCATTGGTACCGTAAAAGCTCAACTGTTTAGGGCACGGGAACTTCTATTCAATATCCTTAAAAATTCCAGTGGCAAAATGTAAGCCGACATTGAATGAACATCGTTTTTCATTATTTTCCACATCTTTCTGAGAAACAAAAAAATTATATCCTCAGCCTTGAGGATATCTATAATTACTGGAACAACAAAATCAATGTGATTTCCCGTAAAGATTTTCCTCATTTTTATGAACGTCATGTGCTTCATTCCCTGACAATAAGTAAATTCATTGAATTTAGTGATGGCAGTGAGGTTTTAGATGCAGGCACTGGTGGAGGTTTTCCGGGAATCCCGCTTGCAATTTTATTTCCTGAAACGCAATTTCATCTCATTGATTCTGTTGGAAAAAAAATAAAAGTAGTGCAGGAAGTTTGCACAAAACTCGAATTAACCAATGTGAAAACTATTCATGCGCGGGCAGAGTCGGTAAATCACATGTACGATTTTGTAGTTAGCAGGGCAGTAACATCATTGCCAAAGGTAGTACACTGGATACAGGGTAAAATAAAATTAAAGCAAGCGAATACATTGCATAATGGCCTGCTTTATTTAAAAGGTGGTGATTTTAAGGATGAACTTGATGCTTTACCACAAAAGGTAAGGGTGTTTGACCTGTCAGAGAAGATTGATACTTCGTTTTTTGAAACAAAAAAACTTGTTCATGTGGAAATATAGAAATAAAATGCGTTTTACAGTTTGATAGTTATGTAAAAGTTTTTACTTTTGCACCTCGTTAAAACAGGAATAAAATATAAAACAAGAATAAAATGAAACGTACATTTCAGCCATCCAATCGGAAACGTAAGAACAAACATGGTTTCAGAGAAAGAATGTCAAGTGTTGGTGGACGTAAAGTGTTAAATGCCAGAAGGGCAAAGGGGCGTAAAAAATTGTCTGTTTCAAGCGAGTCAAGACACAAATTGTAAAAAGATATTTTTCATGATAAGTAAAAGCCGCTTCCCAAAAAGCGGCTTTTTTGGTTTGCCATACAATGCTTATTTTAACAAAGATATAATTTTTCTTTGGTAATTAATCTTTATCTTCGTCAATACCAATAACTCCGCAAGCTACTCTCGGGCCGGCATTTCCGGTTGGTTGCGATTCCAAATCATCTTCTCCCTGGTGCACAATAATACCCCTCCCTATAATGGAATGCTTTCCCACAAGGGTTAATTTCTGGTCAATCATTTCGAGGGTTGCAACACCATCTTCATTGGCTTCAATGTTACCTAAATCACCAACATGCCGCTGTATATCACTTGGTGCCCCATGAGGTTTATCTTCGGGATTGAAATGACCTCCGGCAGATGTTCCATCGGCTGCACTGCAATCTCCGTAGGCATGCACATGAAATCCGTGCTTGCCGGGGCTAAGGCCTTTTACATGAGCCGTTACTTTTACCCCTTCCTCTGTGTGTTCAAAGGTTATAGTTCCACTAACGTCATTTCCTTCGGTCGGGTGAAGCACACAAATGGCCCTGTTTACATCAACAATGTCTTCATTAAGCACAAGCGCCTCCTGAACAGGATCATCCGTTGCTTCCTGTGGCTGTTGCTGACAGCTTATAACCCCGATTATCAAAATTAAAAAATATGAACTGAAAA
>CAZAMT010000270.1:0-5815 GCA_964486145.1 uncultured Bacteroidales bacterium | reverse complement strand
CTAAATTTTCAAAATGGACAGAACAATGAAAAACATGTTTTCTTTAAAGAAAAAAATGAAACTGTTAATCGCTGGCAGCTTATTGACATGCGCTATTTCTTTGCATGTTAACGCGCAGTCTGATGCGGTTAATTTCGATTTATCGGAGTATAAATCGCAGCCAGGCCTCACGGCAATGACGGATAATGACATACTTACAGTGACCTGGGAAGGAGACCCGAATAACGAGGTGCGCCTGCGTTTTACCATCGAAGAGAAGGTGCCTGTTATGAAAGAAATAGCGATAAGGCAGGTTAACGCATCCTGGAAGGTGCTTGCAAAAAATGTAATTCCTGAATTCAGGGTAGTTTCCGGATTACGACGGGTTACACAGCAACAAACCGAGCCACTGGAAAAAATGGGAGTCCCGTTAACTGAAGAAAAGCTGAATGAAATCAAATGGGATGCCTTTTGGGATGCTCCGTTGTATCTGGAACAGGAACCACCCCGGTCTCATGCCACGTCAATCCCGGCTGCCGAACCGTTTGCCAACCACCCGGGCATGCCCCGGGATTCGGGAGAAGTGACAAGAGCCACTGCTACCTACGAAGCTACCGGGTGCAAAGTAAAAACCAATGGTGTACATCTTGAAATTACCTTCCCTGGTGTAACGGCAGGAATTTTCGAAGGATATTTGCAATTCGATGTTTACAAGGGTTCGAATTTATTCAGGCAAATGGTCGTGGCAAAAACCGATCACCCATCGGCAGCATTTAAATATGATGCGGGACTTACCGGGCTTCCTGTAAATGAATCATCCCGAATGGTATGGCGTGACCTGGCTAAAAACTGGCAGGACTATCTCCTGGGAGGACCCGTGGATGAAGGCCCTTCGGTGGTGGTAAGCAATAACCGATTGATTGCTGCAGAAGTCAATGGTGGCTCCATTGCAGCTTTCCCGCCACCGCACAGTTTTTACTGGGCAAGGGAATCGGAACAAAATTTGGGCTATAGCTGGTACCGCAAAGACAGTGAAAAAACTTTCTCATTTGGTACACGTCAGGCCGAACATGAAGAAGACCCGGAGTTCTACCATAATTTTGCACTGTACAGCGCCCGACCAGGTACCTGGCAACGTATGCCCGTGTTTTATTATTTAACTCCCGGTTCTGGCGAAAGAGCTACGGAAGGCGCCTTAGCATTTACAAATGGCGATAAATTCAAACCGTTGCCCGGATATAAAGTGATGGGACATCATTATCACGTTGGATTGGTAAAGAGATTAAAGGAATACCGAAGCTTTGATCAGCGCATCAACGACATCTCTGCCATGAAAGCCATCGGAGTGGATATTTTCAGTATCATCGATGGTGCCCGCGGACCGGGAAGGCATGATAAAGGAGAACTATACCTGAATGACCTTCATGAATATTACGAAGCAGCCCGCAGGCAGTCAGACAAAGACTTTCTGGTGATGCCCAACGATGAAAACAGCACGGGCGGACGTCCACCTTTCATGGGCGGGCATTACGACATATTGATTCCAAAACCCCTGTACTGGGTACCAAAACGCGATCCGGGTCAACCTTTGGCCGAACCGCATCCAAAGTATGGCACGGTTTACAATCTGGGAACACCCGGGGACATGATGGCCATGACAGATATTGAAAATGTGCTTATTTCCATGCCACATCCCAACACGAAGCGATCAACCGGTTACCCGGAAGCCATAAAAGACGAACCACAGTTTCTGCATGAAAACTATTTCAGCCTTGGTTACCGCTGGGGTATGGGCATTGATGCATCAGAAAAACGGCTGGGAGAATACCGCTTTTTACAACTTTGGAATAAAACCAACAACTGGATGGCGGCTCGCGGCCTGCCACCAAAGTTAGCAATAGCCATCTCCGAGGCACGTTCAGACAAAGGTCACCGCGGTAAACCACCTTATGATGATGCATACGGGATGTCACCAATAAACTACCTGAAAATAGACAGCGTGCCTTCGATAGATGACATGAGTTCGATCACAAAGGCACTAAAAAACGGTGAATACTTTATGACTACAGGTGAAATTCTGATTCCTCATTACGAAATACAGGGAGAAGGTAACAACCGAACCATTATAGCCGAACTTGAATGGACCTTCCCGCTTGATTTTGTGGAAATTGTATGGGGCGATGGAGAAGAAACCGGAAGAGAGATTATTTCGGCCACCAACTTGATGCCTTTTGGTAAAAAACGTTTTGAAATTCCGTTTGATGCCAAAGGAAAAAAATGGGTGCGCTTTGCAGCATGGGATGTGGCCATGAATGGCGCATTGATGCAGCCGGTTGGGTTGCTGAAAAATACAGGCAGTAAATAATAACCATAAATACCTTTTATAAATTTTTCACTACTGTTTCCCTTTCAAATTTGAATTTCTGGAAAATTCATGTTGGACTGACGTTTTTTGTTGAATCACCTCGATTTTCCAGGAATAAAATAAATTTATGATCATTTACACATTACTTATTATTTTTGCAAAGTAAATTTATTATGGGGGAAACAATGAAGAAACTTTTTTTATTCGTACTTGTATATTTCGGTTTTACGTTTTTGTTATCTGCACAAAAGAGTAAGGTTTTTGGTGTATTTCAACTTATAGAAAAAGAAAAGTATGAAGAAGCGAAAGGAATTATAGAAGATGCCATAAAAGAAAAGAGCACACGTAAATGGCCAAGGACCTGGTATGCCAGGGGGTTAATCTGCCAAAATGCATATCGGTCGGGAATAAAAAATGATGATAAAGCTTTATATGAATTATATCCCAATCAACTTTATGTGGCTTTTAGTTCCTTTGAAAGGGCGCGCATTCTTGATAAAAGGGGACGCTATGACAAACTCCTGCCCCCAAAATATGTATTACTGGCAAACGACTTCAGGGAATTGGGTGAAAAACACTTTAAAGAGGAAGAATACGAAGAGGCATTGAGAGCATATCAATACGCGTTGCGGATCAACCAAAGCAGTATTCTCTCGGTGCCATTAGATACCAATCTTTTATATAACACCGCCCTGAGCGCTTATAAAAGCAAAAAATGGGATGAGGCCGCCGAATATTTTAAAGAACTCAATGAAGTAAACTATTCATCAAATGTTCCCCATTTAATGTTTGCGATGTATATCAAGCAGGCTGACACAACTTCTGCACAAAAAGTACTCCTTGAAGGAATAAAACGTTATGAAGATAATGAAGACCTGGTTTTACTGCTTGTAGATTTGCTCTATAAAAAAAGTAATCCTGAAAAAGCGATAAAAATTTTAAATGACGCTTTTTCGAAAGATAGTTCCAATTACCTGTTCCCATATACAAAAGGGCTGCTGCATCAGAAAATGGAAGAATACAATAAGGCCATCCAGGCGTACAAAAACGCCCTTTCCCTGCCATCTGACACTTTAAAAATATATACAAGTATAGGAACCTGTTATTATAATATCGGTGCTGAAATTGAACAAAAGGCAAGGACAATATCAAATAATAATATATACCGAAAGGAAAAAGAAAAATCAGCAGCAGCTTTTAAATCCGCATTGCATTGGTTTGAAAAAGCATATGAATTGAATCCCGATAACCAGGAAACTGTAACAAAATTATATCAACTTTATAAAGTTCTTGACAAGGAAGAAAAACTCAAAATGCTTGAATCAACGTTCGAATAATTACGTGATCAGATGCATCAGCGCTGAAAAAGAATATATGTTTTTATAATTTAAACAAAAAAGTAAGCCCGAGGTATTGTTTGAGTTGCAGTTTGGGTATTTTTTTCTCACTTCCATCCGGTAGAAGCACGGGTTCATCATTTTCATCAAGCTTGGGGAAACGAATGTCATCATCATAAATCATATGGACGTTCAAGATTACTGTAAAAAATAAGCTTAGCTGCTTTTCCAGATTAATCTCCCAGTCAATATCAACATTCTGTGGTTTATCAAGATAATTGGAGAACAATCTCAAGGAATTTTTGATGTTTAAATCATCAAATATGTTTATATCATTTTTAATCAGAAGCTGCCCTCCCATTTCCTGATTTGCACGTTTATCATTATCAATACCATGAATCGTTTGATCAATATTGGCCGTATCAAGAACAAAGGTATTTTTGTATGACAAAGGGGAAAAGTTAACAGATGTTTTCTTGAAAGGTTTATATTCGGCACCCGCACCTATCGTGAACGTTCCGGGATTTAAAAATTTTGATATAGGAACTGAATCGTTGGGGTAACGGTACCCTTTTGCTATTTGGTTTTTCATGTAAAAAAGGGCACTAAAGTCAAGTTTTTTTCTTATTTCTTTATTAAACTGAGAATTAATCTCCAAAAAGTCAGTATTTTTCCTGAGACCTTGTTCTTCTGTTACAATACTCCCGTATTTTAATCGTCCACTATTGGTCCACTCTCTTTTCAATTCTTCATTGGTATACTTCGCCTGTCCGCTTATATCAACCAAACTTGAAAAGGAGTTTTCGCCACCTTTAGCCCAGTTGGAAAGAAAATTCTGGCTTAATGAAAAAGAACTTGAAAAATCGTAATCCCAATAGACAGGAATCTCCTCTAAAGGTTCAACATCTGCAAGATTAACCCGCGGAATTGCCATGGTGAAAGGAACATCATCAACTGTCTCCTTTTCAATACGCTCAACATTGATATCTTCTTCCAGAATCAGTGTAATATTACTTTTATCCGGATTTCCCATCCAAATGGTGACAGAATCATTTTTTTGATTTTTTACCCAGTACCGGTATAGTTCATCTTTGTCAACAGTTAACCAGAATGGTGTGCGTCGTCCTTCAATATTGTTTAAATACACCAGTACAGAATCACGCTTAGCTGTATACGATAATAGTGTTTGAACGGCCATGCGCAGAGAATCGGGTACCTTCTCATTCGAAACAATATGGAATGGAGAATTTTGGTCTGCCACAATCACCCGAACCGGCTCTGATATGATGATCTTCGAGCTATCAGAAAAAAAACTGTAAGATCTGTTACTTCCCGTCGGAAACATCTCGGGAACAGCACCTGTGTTTTCTATCTGAAATAATTGCAGGTTTTTTGATTCAAGTAAAGCGGTATCAATAATCATTTCCGAAATAATATCTTTTTCACGAATGATGGTATCCCTTATTCTGATTATCGAATCTTTTACACTGACCGTTGAATCCCTTACCGAATCTGCTGCAGTTATGCTGTCATTCACAAACCCCAGGGAATCTATTATTTTTTTGATCACTGTTTTTTGCACAAACAAAGGTTCTCTTCCGAGATGCACAGTGTCAATTATAAACGTTGAATCATTAAGCCATCTCACAGGGAGTGTATCATTCCGTAAGGTATCAACTTTCCTGAAACTAACTGGATGATATTGATTTTTTGAAAGACGGCTTTCAATGCTGTCATATGGTTCCCTGTACTGATCGATCAACCTGGTTAATGGAAATTTTACGCTATCCACACCCGGTTTCCATAAAAAATCCCTGTTCAGTAAATCAACAATATACAATGATGCTGATGCAGGTGTAAAAATAATTTTTGAGGACGAAAGTGTATCGTTTTCATTTTCGGAACCTTCCACACTTTGTTGCGCATTTAAACTGAATCCGATAATTAATCCTAAGAAAATGGTAAATGTAATTTTGTGCATAGCAGTAATATTATTGCCTTTGTTTTGAAAGGTCAAAAATATAAAAAGTACTTGTTATAATTAAAGGTGAAGGTTATATTTATTATCTGCTTATGCAGACCTTTAAGGCTGTTTTACAATTTTGACAACCTCACGCGGGTTTTCTCCTGAAAT
>CAZAMT010000269.1:0-5827 GCA_964486145.1 uncultured Bacteroidales bacterium | reverse complement strand
TAACTCGTTCTTGCGATATACATAAACCACCCCATAGATCCGGGCATGATTTCTTTTTTGATCATCCGCAAGGTCCTTGTAATGTTCCTCTACTTCATTCCAAATGCATGAAATAATATCATCTCCTTCCGAACGAATTTCAGATAGGTTGTTGAGTATTCGCTGGACATTTTTTTGCAGGGTTTTTTGATAATGAAAGGATTCAACGAATTTTTCATACCGAACCCGAACAAGAGCAATGGTAGGATTTGTAATTAGCGCCTGTCCTTTCATGGTTCGTTCCTGTTCGCCCTGGATGAGCTTTTCACCCCAGGTAAGAATATCCTTTTCGGTACTAAGACGCGGGGTTCTTTTGTTATTTGGATCAAGACCATAAAACTTCTTGATGGATTCCGGCAAATCTCCCCTCTGAATTGCCATGTTCATCACCTGGATGAAATGTGAAATGTATAGTTTAGCCCTTCGCAAATCCTCCTGGTAATCATTGTTTTTTTTGATTTGAATAGAATATGCTTGTTTGTATTCAACAATTGCTTTTTCAAACCTCGGCAAAAATGATAAAAGGCGTTGCAGTGTAGGTTGAGTAAAGGCAAGTTTAAAAGGAGGATTTTCCTTACCCTTAATAAACGCGATTTTTAAGGCTTTTAACCTGGCAACATCAGTATTTGGCAAACGACGATAGGGCATGGATGTTTGTGTGTTTATTTAGGATTAGATGATATTCTGCATTTGTTATGAATGAATGATTACGTATGTATCGGCTTTCACTGTTTGAATTTTATTAACTTTACTATTGATTTTCAGATATATTACGATTTAAAACATTAAAAGGTTTATTTTATGTTTAATAAAGACGTTTACATTCGCCGCAGAAATTCTTTAAAGAACAAAGTAGGTAACGGCATTATTGTTCTGGCAGGGAATGATGAAGTACCAATGAATTATAAATCCAATACGTATCCTTTCAGGCAGGATAGTCACTTTTTGTATTTTTTTGGAATTGATTCACCAAAATTGCTTGGGGTTATTGATTTGGATAGTAACCGGGAATTTGTTGTTGGAGATGATCCTGATTTGGATGATATTATCTGGATGGGAAGCCAGAAAAGCCTGATAGAAAAAGCATCTGGTGCGGGTATTAACCAAATTGTTTCATTAAAAGAATTTATCACCTATATTCAAAACCGCATTTCCCGACATGATCGCATCCATATTTTACCACCCTACAGTGCCGAACGTGTTATGTTTCTTGGGGAATTGTTCTCTTGTACTCCCCTGGAAGTAGAACAATACATATCAAAAAATTTAATTCAGGCAATAGCCGGTCTTCGTTCAGTCAAAGAAGAAGTAGAAATTCGGGAAATTGAATCCACCCTAAATGAGGTAACCTCTGAAATGCACCTTACCATGATAAGAATGGCAAATGAAGGTGTTATGGAGTATGAAATTTCGGGTGCTGTTGAAGGGCTGGCAAGAAAAAACGACCGCTTGATCCCCTACCCTGTCATATGCTCGGTGAATGGTGAGGTGCTTCATAACCATAACCATAACAACAAACTTCAACCCGGACAATTGCTGCTTTTGGATGCGGGTTGCGAGTCTCCATTGCATTATGCAACGGATATAACCCGAACCGTGCCTGTAGGCAGAACATTTTCACCACAGCAAAAAGCCGTATATGAAATAGTTTTAAAAATGCAGAAGGAAGGCATACAACAAATAAAACCGGGCATTCCTTACCTGGATGTACATCTTTATACCTGTCAAATTTTGGCAGAAGAACTAATAGCGCTTGGTCTTATGAAAGGAAATGCCGCCGATGCTGTACGTGAGGGCGCCCATGCAATGTTTATGCCCCACGGGCTTGGCCACATGATCGGTTTGGATGTGCATGACATGGAAGATCTTGGTGAAGATAATTTTGCATACAATGAAGAAGTAAAGCGCTCAGAAATCTTTGGAACAGCAAACCTGCGACTGGGAAAAAGGCTTGAAGAAGGTTATGTTATTACGGTTGAACCAGGAATTTATTTCATTCCTGAACTTTATCGCCAATGGAAACAAAAAAACAAACATGCGGGATTTATTAACTATCCCGAAGTAGAAAAATACCTTGGCTTTGGTGGAATCCGCGTTGAAGACAATGTGCTGGTAACTTCTGAGAACCATCGCATCCTTGGTAATCCAATTCCCAAAGAAATTAACGCCATTGAAAAAATTGCTTAAAATCAAACCCCGGGACTTCTTCCGGGGTTCGAAAACTTAGCCTGTAGTTAGCAGTAGTGTTATTTCTTACTGGAGAACAATTTTCTTCACGTAATCTTCGTCTCCTACTTTTATGTTACATAAATAAATACCACTTAAACTTCCGGCAGGTTCCCATTTAAATTGGTAATCACCTGCCTGAAACAGTTTGTTTGTAATTTGGTTTATGATTTTTCCTGAGGTGTCGGTTATATATATTGTAACAAATTCTGTACCACGAATTTTGCAATGTATGTTCACGTTATCCGGTGCAGGATTTGGATAAATCCTAAGAGAATGTAATTGGTTTTGCAATGGTTCGGAATATGTAACCGGCCCTTTTTTATAGGGTAATTGCATTTCCGCTGGTTTTGACAATCCATCTCCATCAGCAAGATATGAATTCACCCAATTCGGGCGTTCGGGTGCATCGCCGCTTAAAACTGCTTGCTCCCACTCACTATCAGCCATGCGCTCAAAATTACTGGTGGTTTTTTCGTAGTAAGAAAGCACCGGTCCGCAAAACATGGTTAACTTTTGATCATCAGGGCAGGGAGCAATAAAAAAGCCCATGTTTATTTTTCCTACCCCGGTATGCAATACTTTTCCAACCATGTTCCCTGCTTCATCGGTGGGTTGCGTATGAACATCCACTACGGTAAAGTCAATTTCCGATAACTTTTGCTTGTTATAATGCAATTTAGGATACCAGCCCCGGTATGGTGGTTCTCCGCAAACGCCATAGTTTTGAATCAACATGGTTTTAAGAAATTCCAGTTCTTTTATGGTCAATGGCTCATTTGCCAGTTCTTTTATAGCAATAACCTGCAAGGTATCCATCGTACCGGATAAATGATTAAAATAGGTATTTACGTTTGACATATATCCGGATTCTGTCGGAATCTCAGCAAAAATGAGTTTAGCTTCCTCCGCAAACTGCTTAATCGTACCATAAAAATCAGGATATGGCTCAACATATGAGTATGGATATGAGCAACTTATACCACCGGTATACGATTGTTTGGCATACAATAAATTATCATGACGTAATTGTGACCAGGAAGCCAGTTGCGTGTTTAATTTTTGCATACGAAAAGCACTTGTTTTCATGAAATAAGGGTATCCGGTGGTATCTTCAGCAGGATTTAATTCCCGAATAGCATTCAGCCAGATATTGTATAGGGATGAGTTCCAAAACTCATCATCATATGCATCCACAAGGTATCTCAGGTTATTAAGCGCCCCTGCGTAAGGATATTCATTGAGATCTTTCGCCAAAAGTTCGATGGCATCATTGTTACCTAAAACAAACATTGCATCCAGGGGATTGGGCATCATTCGCTTAACCTTTTTACCATTATGAATAATTCGATCGTACACAACGTTTGAGAATACATAGCTGTCAACGATAAATTTTTGCCCCATGAGCTTGTACGATACAGGCAATGTATCCGGTTCGGTACTAAAGGGGTTCATGATAAAAATAGAAGAAAGTATTTTTTGCTCTCCTGCAGTTGCATTGGCAATCAATTGGAAATACCTGTCATATGTTTCCTGATCAAGTAAATCTGTTGCAGATGAGATACCGGCCTGTTCGATGATATCATCGTATTCCCAAACAGTAAGGTTATCGCTTTCACCAATAAAAAAGGTAATTATCTGATCATTGGCCTCCAGTAAATTTCGTGCATTTGCCAAATCCAACAACTCCTGTAGCAAATATGCTCCCAGGTTCATCCTTCGAATGTCCGATTCAGGCCAGGGTATATCAGATGGAGGTGGTGTCAGTAAAAAGTCGGTACGGCCTAACCACATCATAGCTCTGAAATATTTTTCAAGTACGTGATCACCTTCGTAATGTCCTCTTACTTTAAACTGACTAAAATCCAGTTTCCTTGGAGTGTCCGAAAACAAACCGGCTGTTATGAAATTTTCCGCTGAAACAGCCTCCCAAACCGTTTCCAGTTTTGCCTGATTGCCGAGTTGACTTGGTTGTAGTTCATCTTTGATCAACGATAAACCAATGGCAACATATAAATCTACATCTTTTAAAGGAGTTTCCAGTTCTTTATAATTACTGTATTTTTCTGCTAATGAGGGAACCGATTCGTACAGATAGGCCAACATATCCTGAATATTGGGTTCCAGTATTCCTTTTTCGAGTGATATTAATAATTCATCGTAGGATGAATGAAGGGCATGCAAAATTGCATCTGTTGATACAAATGCAGGCAAATCTGCATGATATATTTCACTAAGTGCACTTTCCATGCGATTGTAACTCAATCTCTCGGTAACAAAAAAATGGTTTCTTTTAAGTAATGCTTTCTCATCTTCAGTAAACCGGAAATGGTTGGCTATCTGTTTTCCAAAGTCAATATTCTCAATCGCTATATCACCTTCCCCGGTAAAATAAGATGAATTAACAGGATGTTGCTGTTTAAACTGCTCCGTTGTTAACTGCTGGTTATCTTTGACAAATGATTTGTACGTATGAAAGTTAAATCCTGTCTGGGCATTCAAAAACATGCAGAACAAGGACAAGGTGAGAAATACAGATAGGTGCTTCATAATTTTTTTTTTCTTAACAGATGGTATCATCTTAAAAATAGTTGCGTGCATTTTATTTTTTCTACAATTTTTGAGCAATACAATTTAAGATATTTGTTTTAATTTGTAAACTGATTCAATATACTTTTTAACATCAATAAAAACATTGCAAGCCATGCAAAAAAAAATTCTTTCACTCCTTATTCTTTTATACTTTTTGGTAATTTCTGCCAGCAGCCAGGGTAACATCCGACTTATTATCCGTTCAGATGATATTGGATCAACCCATGCCGCGAATGTTGCATGCATAAAATCGTATACCGAAGGTATAACGCAGTCTGTTGAACTCATGGTTCCCTGTCCCTGGTTTGAAGAAGCGGTTACCATGTTAAACAACCATCCGGATTTAGATGTGGGCATTCATTTGGTATTGACATCGGAATGGGAAAACATAAAATGGAGGCCATTAACAGACAGTCCGGGTATAAAAGATGAGGATGGCTATTTTTATCCTATGATTTGGCCCAACGAACAATTCGGAAAAGGTAAAGCGCTGAAACCTGCAAACTGGACAGCAAAAGAGATTGAAAATGAATTCAGGGCACAAATCGAACTGGCAATAAGGAAGGTACCTCACGTTTCTCATTTATCTTGCCACATGGGTTGTGCATCCTGGGATGACCGTGTTACAAAGATTTTTAACAGGCTTGCGAAGGAATACAATATTGATATTAATCCTACTGACTACAATGTAAAGAGATTTGAGTGGAATCGGGAAGGAAACGAGGAAACAAAAATTAAAAATTTCATTTCAGCATTAAATAAACTTACCCCGGGAACATATATGTTTGTAGAACATCCGGGATTAGACACTCCGGAAATGGAAGCCTTAGGCCATTCCGGATATTACAATGTTGCTGAAGGAAGATCATTTGTAACAAAACTCCTCATCAACGAAGATGTGAAAGCTGCTATTCAAAAGAATAACATTGAGTTAATTAGTTATAAAGATTTAAACCCAAATTGAGCGATT
>CAZAMT010000268.1:0-5836 GCA_964486145.1 uncultured Bacteroidales bacterium | reverse complement strand
TGCGCTAAAGATACTGCGACAGTGTGCGGTTGCGAATCACCGGGGCAAGCGGAACGTGAAGGAGTTTTAAAAAGTAAAACCTCAATTGCCGCAGTCAATTTATTCGTTGACCCGTTTAAATTCTTCAATCAAAGGTTTTGCTTTTTCCAAATCATTTTCATCAATGAATAAATCAATGGCAGAAGGCACCCCTGTGCCAAATCCCGCAGAGATTCCAGACTTAAATTTATCCTTGATAATGGATGGTACACCGATTTTTTCCAGTTCACTTTTCAACAAGTGAACTGTGATTTCCGAACCGGTATAAACGTTTATTAGATTGTTGTCCATGATGTAATGTTTATATATTATACCTTGTTCAATGTCTTAATATCCTTGTAATGAAAGTCAAAATCTATTTCAAAACAATCCACAAATTCTTTTTTCATGGCATTTTTCAAATAGTTAACATCATCGGTATAAAAAATGAAAGCCCCTCCTCCACCGGCGCCTGCAATTTTACCTCCAAGTGATCCATGGGTCTTGGCAAATTCATACATACGCGTCAAACTTGCGGAGGTAGTGGCCGATGCTAATTGAATCTGCGCCATGAAATTCTGTTCCATAACGTTGGCACAGCGCTCAAAATCTTTATTAATCAATGCTTCTGTAAAAAGTTTTCCAAGTTTCGCGAGTTTATCCAGGGCATCCTGACCTTCCGGGGTGCGATGGTTCTGATACACCTGTTCAACAGCAAGTTGGGCGTTTCGTGAAACACCGGTATGCAGCAATAAAATATGTTTTTTAAAATCTTCAAGCGTTTCTTTTGGAATTTCAATATCAAGCCGTTTGGCATAATCCGGTCCGAATTCAAAACAACTGAATCCGCCAAAAACAATGGAATATTGGTCCTGTCGGCCAATGGCCCAGTTGAGTTCCTTATTTTCAAGGTTAAACAAATCTTCACCAATTTGACCAAGCGTTTTGGAATCCGCATTATAATTTTTTGCCGAGACCATCTCAAGTAATTTCACTGCTGTTGATGTACTCAATCCACTCCCTCTGGGATAACCTGAAAAATTAAATTGTCCGTTTTTATATTCAATCAACGGTTTTATGGCTACGTTGGAAACATAACCGATTTTCTCTCCCATAATGTATGGCACATCCGTCCAGCCACCGGCAAAATCAATTCGTAAAGGAGCACGGTATTTAAAATTGATTTTATCAATGATTCTCGTTGTAGACGTTGCTTCCAATTCGGGTGGTACTACCCGCGACACATATTTTATTTCCGTACCCACGCTATCGCACAGGGCAGTCTTCTCTTTGATGGCTGAATCATCATCATTGAGCACAAAATAGTCCGGTTTTAATTTCTCAACGATACTTCCGAAATCAATTTTCCCTTCCCGAATTTCCGGACCGTTCAGAACTGCATAATCAACGTCATGCATGGCTGCAACCAGATATAAACGGTTGTTTTCCGGGTTAACCGGACGTGAAGGTCCTTTCAGTTTCTCAATAACGGAATCCCTTCCTACTCCAACAATGAGAATATCTCCAAATGCTTTGCACTGATTGAAAAACACGGCATGCCCGGATTGCAGGATATCATAGCAGCCTGAACAAAAAACGATTTTTTTATCATGAAACCGCTTGCGGGTATTTTCCAGATTTTCCTCAAGAAGTACTTTGGTTTTAATATTTTCGAACATCTGTTTTATTTTATATGGAAAGCTAAAGATATCAGATTATTTTCTAAGAATAAAAAAATCGTACGGCCCTAAAGACAATTTTCCATTAGTTTTCATTTTTTTCTGACGGAGTAAATCCTCATATCCATTGACATCCAAATTGATTTCCTTTTCCTGATTGCTGATGTTTACAATAACGTATCCATCTCCTGACGGGCCTTTTCTGGGCGAAATGACCACATCTTTAACCACACCTGAAAGTGGTTTAACGCCGGCTTCATCCGCATATTTTAAAACCAGTTTCTGATAAGCTTTTTCACCGGGATCAGTGCCAAGCAACACCACTTTGCCCTGTCCTACCCGGTTTTCAATGATGGCAGGTTTACCATCATGCATTCCATTCTTATAAAAAGCCAGGATGCTGCCTCCATCCGTTGATAATGCCTCGCTCCAAAGTGATGCTTCAGGTGATTCTGTCATCAATCCTTTTTCAAAATTGAGCAGAACCGGTATTTCAGCCGGACGCCGGACGGTTCCGATGGGTATTCTTGAATCTACCTCAATGTCCATCCATTCTGCCATTTCACCCATAGCATGCTGCTTAAACCCGGTCCATTCTTCGGTTCGGTAACCTGTCATTGGTCCAACCAGGAGTATACCTCCATTGATAACCCAATCCTGTAACCTGTCTTGTAATTGCATTGGAACATAAGGCATCATGGGAATCATCAATAATTTATACTGAGATATATCAGTAAACTCGTGGATCACATCACGATGTACCTGAGCATCGGCAATGGGTAGGTAAAACCGATATGTCCAGTCATTGTAGTACTTCATGCCATTTGCATATTCTTCAATGGTTAAGCCTTTGAGGTTTTCATGGCTCCAAAAAATAGCTGCTTCTGCCTGTATCACAGGGTTTTCCATCAAAAAATCACTGGTCAACTGAAGTTGTTTACCCAATTCTTTTAAATCATTGTAATTGGCAGCCGGTTTACCCCAGGATGAGATTATGGAACCATGCGGCATTTCCTGTCCGGCCCAATGCTGTCGCCAAAGCCAAAACATCGTACCCTGTCCGCCAAGGCCATAGTTCATCCACATAGCTGCTTGCATGCTTCCTTCGGGTTGATGTAAAAACCAGGTATTGCCTTTTTTACCACCCCCGGAATAATTGGGTGCCGTTTCAAACAGCCAGTGAAATCCCTGATGATATCCGCGCATGCGATCGTAGTTACTCTGGATGCGGTCGTATGCTTCAAAACTATGGTAATTGTTTACCGCCATAAAATCAAGATCATCGAAAAGTTGCACGTAGTTGGTCCGCTGCCCGGGCATACCATCGTGTGTTATTGGTAAATCTGAATATTTTCGTATGGCTTCCAGGTGAATGTCCTGATATTCGTCAACCATGTCATTTGTAAAACGGTACCATGCCATTTGCAGCGATGGATGATGCCATATACCGGATCGGGGCATCGGGATTTGCTCAAAATTATTATATCTCTGGCTCCAAAGATTCAGATTCCATTTTTCATTGATTTCATCGATACTACCATACCTGTTTTTTAACCAATCGTGCCAACGTTTTTCTGTTGTTTGGCTGTAATCAGATGTTAAATGAAACTCGTTATCTGTTTGCCAACCAATCACACCTGGCTTTTTTCCGAACTCCTTAGCCATTTTTTCAACGATGATTCGGCTTTTTTCACGGTAAATCTCATTGGTATAACTACAATTGCGACGGGCACCATGGGTTCGTCGTTGTCCTGTTTCATCAACGACAAAAATTTCCGGGTATTTTTCAGCCATCCATGTCGGTGGTGTAGCAGTAGGAGTGCCAAGAACCACCTCAATACCATTATTGTGGAGCTTGTCGATTACCTGATGCAACCAATCAAAACGAAATTGGCCTTCCACCGGCTCCATTACAACCCATGAGAACTCCGCTATTCGCATTACATTCATGTTGAGTTCTTTCATGCGGGCAATATCCTCGTCAACGGTTTGGAGCCCCCATGCTTCGGGATAGTAAGCACAACCATAATACAATTTTTTTTGTCCGATGTAATTTTGTGCTATCAAACCGGAAGGAATCAAAACAGTAATAAATATGCAGCCTAATAGCCTTAAATAAATACTTAAAGTTCTTTTATAAAGCATGTTATTAAGATTTAGTTCATTATATAAACAGCAATTGGTTCAAATTTTTTAATAATACCTATTCACTTACCTTACTTAACACGTCAACATCTTCCGGCCGTAATTTTCCATTAGCCATCGGTCCGACATTTAATAATAAGTTAGCATTCATTTTGCCGGCGGTTTTTAGCCATCCTTGTATTTGCTCTTTCGATGCAACAGAATGATCCCAGTCATGCCAGAACCAACTGCCACTTGTAAACTGCTCTTTGCCTCTTTGTGACATGGTCGTTTCAATTTGCATAGGGAAATACTTCGGTTTTCCCAACCAATCCCACACACGTTTGTAATGGCTAACCTCCGTTGCTTTCTCCCCTGATAAAATATCCACCGGATGAAGGGGAACTCCCGGATAACGGGTAGTAGCATTATTCATTACGAGACAGCGGGGTTGTAATTCTTTCACAAACTGATAGATATGATCCATCTGCCATCGGAAAGCACCTTCAAAGCGCCAGGATTTAACAAACTGTTCTGGAGGTGCATGCTCACCAGAGGCTGTTTTCCATCCGGATTGTTGCTTCTTCCAAAAGCCATCAAACCACAGTTCAATAACTTCCCCGTAGTTTGCCAGTAGTTCTCTTAACTGGTTTTTCATAAACTGCACGTATGCATGTTCATCGAGATCATGTGTTGGTTCATGACGATCCCATAACGAATAATAAAATCCGACTTTAAGGCCGTACTTTCGGGCTGATGCCACAAGTTGCCCCACCAAATCATTGTTAAATGGTGTCGACCGAACTGAATACGTCGTGTAGGATGTGGGCCAGTTGCAAAATCCGTCATGGTGTTTGGTCACGAGCACTACGTAGGTCATGCCTGCTTCTTTCGCCACCCGGCACCACTGGTCGGTATCCAGCTCGGCAGGATTATATTTTGCCGGATCCAGGGTACCATCACTCCATTCAGTATCATAATAGGTATTTATTCCGAAATGGATAAACATTCCGAATTTCAAATCCATCCATTCTTGTTGTTCCTGTGTTGGTTTTGTATCTGCGTTTTCATTTAATTTATTTTTTGCAGCAACCTCTCTAATCGGCAAGGTCAGGGAAAGACTACCTATGGATGTTGTCTTAAGAAAATCTCGTCGGTTTAAATTCATTTTTTTAAAGTTTTATTTGATTCAATAGTATATTTGATCATATTTACGATTGCATAATAAAAAAATGTTGTATCTTTAAATATATAAAACAGAGAGACAACCCTATGTCAGTATTCTACTCATCGAACTCACTTTTATGTACCATGACGGTAACATACAATGCATTACATTCTGTTATACACTCCAATAAAATCAGGTATTAGTAATTTATAATCATTCAATAATTAACATTTATCCATTTTATTTACTTTTCAAATTTAATCATTATGAACATTTACGTTGGCAACCTGAATTACAAAGTAAAAGACGACAATTTACGAGAAGCTTTTGAAGAATTCGGAGAAGTTACATCTGCAAAAGTTGTAATGGACCGTGAAACCGGGCGAAGCCGGGGTTTCGGATTTGTTGAAATGGCTGAAGACACCGAAGCAAACCAGGCCATTGAAGATTTAAACGGATCAGAATTAATGGGCCGTGAAATAAGAGTTACCATGGCCAAACCACGAGAGGAAAATTCGAATAACAACCGCAGAAGGCGACAATTCCAGAGAGAAAGGTAATATATAGCTTGTTAAGCTTCAGAGACGTTTAAATGTCAAAGGCTGTTCGTAATGACGGACAGCCTTTTTGTTTGCTCACAAATGTTAGCTTTCATTTGATTCTTTGAAATACCTCACCATTTCACTCAAAGATTGGTGAAGCCTGCCTGCTGCCTGTTTTTTGTGAAAGCATCAACCGGAATCTCCTCATAAATAATATTCGTTTCAAAAACATCATTTATTGCATTGCACAACTCAACCTGTTGTTCCGGTTGACCAAATACCCAAATTGAGCGATTACGCTCAAT
>CAZAMT010000267.1:0-5841 GCA_964486145.1 uncultured Bacteroidales bacterium | reverse complement strand
AGATTCTGACCAATGTAGATGTAAATAAAAAAATTAGGTTTGTTTATAAATTATGATTTAAATTACGATAGCAGACGACCGGAAGGTATTCCTGATTTTGTTATCGGGTTAACCGGTGGTTTATCGCTGTCATTTCATTAAATTCTAAGCTGCCACTGAAGGAAACAAATTTATCTGTCATCCGGCTGTCCTCTGCACTTTCAATGGCTGTTGCAATGGTAACGGAATCATCTCCAATGAGTTTAACCGGAAAATCGCCTTCAAAAAAATGTTGATATTTATTTAACTGGATTTCAGTGCAATAAGGCCTCTTATTCATTTTTTTTGAAAAAATATCCACTTCCTTTTAAACCTTCCTCAATTATCTTCATCAAAAGGGTAAAATTGAATAAAAGTTGAACATTTAAAATTTAAAGACCATGAAAAAAGTTAATTTGTTATTATCAGTAGTTTTCGCACTTAGTTTTGTATTCACTTCTTGTGAGAAGGATGAATCCGGTGAGGTGGCCATGAACGAAGAAATGGAAGTTTCCGAAGATGATGCCCTCATGACAGATGTATTTGACGACGCTTTTAATGATGCCGAGCTGGCAGAGATGGAAGAAGGATTAAAATCTGCTTCAACAATCGTATGCCGAAAAGTTGATAAGGAGTGGAGTGGCGACACCCTGATCATTACCATTTCCTACAATGGTGAATGTGAAGCTCAGATTTTTAATCGTACCCGGAGTAAAAGCGGGAAAATCATCATCAAAAGGTTTGGTGGCCGCAAATACATCGCAGGTGCCACACGAATCATTACTTTTGAAGACTATTACGTGAACAATGTGCATGTGGAAGGTACACAAACGATTGTAAGCCAGGGATTAAATCAGGATTCTACCGAAGTAATGTTTAGCATTGACCTGGTTGATGGTAAACTTACCTTTGAAGACGGAACTGTGGTTACACGCGATGCCGAGAAAACAAGGCTGCGATTCTTCGGCGAAAGCTGGATTGACCTTTCCGATGATTACTGGATGATTGATGGTACTTCTACAGGTGTAAATTACCTTGGAAATGCATACACAAGAACGTTGTCAGACTTAACCGCTCTTTATACCTGTCGTCACTTTGTAAGTGGTGTGGTAGAAATAAAAATCAATGATGAAAGTCCTATAATCCTTGATTACGGTGAAGGTGAATGTGATGATAAAGCAACCATTTCAAAAGATGGTGCAAGTCGCGAAATTACATTAAGACACAGGAAACAGTGGAGAAGAAAGTTATAATTGTTTTCACGATGAACCATGAAAAAACCCGGGCTTAAACCCGGGTTTTTTAATAATACATTTCCATTTTATCCGGAGAATTTTCATCCACCTGTGATTGTTCCAATACAAAATTATCTTTTACCCATAACTTCGATTCTTTAACATAAAGTTCGTAGATAATTTTTAGCCGGATACGGTTTGAATTTCTGTCAAATATTCTCACCAAATCTGTCGGTCCATCTGAATTCCAGATAATTGCCTGCGCTGCATCAAAAAAGTGATTGCTCATATTCATTTTTACCCGCGTGGTTATCTGCTTGAAATCATTCCAACTCAGGTGATAAGGCAATTTAACATAAAACTTGTCAACATCCAGGATGTCTTCATACAAATACTCATTCAACTCACGCAGTGACAGATTTTTATAAATTTTAATGACCGCATCATCCTCGATGGGCCGGTGGTTTCTAAATTCGATTCCTTCTTCCTCTAAGTATGAAAGCAACAAATCGATTTTCTTTAAACAGGATGAGTTATTATACCGGATACAATAATATTTCTCTGATTTCATTTCAATGAAACCAAAGTCTCCAGAGCAATGCTGAAACATTTTTCTTCCAACATTTTTTAAGCTTAACGCGAGGTCCTCTGCATTGTATTTTTTTGCAGCAACCAGATACATTGAATGCGGACGGGTACCACCAAATTGGCTATTTTCAAAGTAACCCGGAAAAGGATTCACACTTTGAAATACCAGAACATTGTCTGCTCCTTCCAACCTTACGGTTTTTAACCTTTCACCTTTTTGAATGGCACCCCAGGTTTCCATCATTTTTGGGGATCTCATAATTAAATATTTTTACTTAAATTACGAAAAAGTTAGTTATCAGTCAATAGTTTTCTGATGTATTTTTAAAAATAAAGAATGGATAACGATGAAAGGATAAACACCAATTCAAATGTTTAGTTCGCAAAAATTATAGCCCTGACAACTTGTGGTTTAATTTTTTAAGTATAAAATCAGAAAATCTGTGAAAATCGTTCCATGAATTTCATGTTTCTGTTGAACCAAACTATTAACCTACTGTTTTTCAATAGGAAAATTCGAAAATAATGTTGAAAAATTTCGTTGTCGTATTTATCTTTCTTACATGTGTCCGACTGGCTGCACAGAAAATTGTTATTGACGAACCGGTTCGGTTTCTTGCACTTGGTGACTCATATACCATAGGTGAGAGCGTTTCGGTAAATGGTCGTTGGCCAGTGCAGTTAAGAGACTCTCTGATCAGGGAAGGTTACCGCTTTGATGATCTAACTATTTTTGCCACAACAGGCTGGACTACAACTGATCTAAAGCAATCAATTGAAGAAAATGATTTAGATGGAGATTACAACCTTGTGAGTTTGCTTATAGGTGTTAATAATCAGTTTCAGGGAAGATCTGTTGATACATATGCCATTGAATTTGAAAAGTTGTTGCAAACTGCACTGGAATTAGCAGGCAATAAACCCAACCAGGTGTTTGTACTTTCAATTCCTGATTACTATTTTACACCCTGGGGACAGTCTTATGGTTCATCGGGTATTACCGAATCAATTGAACAATTTAACAATCGTAACCAGTCAATAACATCTACATACAATGTACCTTATATTAACATAACCGACATTTCCCGCAATGGCATTGAATTTCCGGCATATGTAGCATATGATGGATTGCATCCGTCAGAAACTCAATATTCCAAATGGGTAGGTCGTATTCTTGAAAATATTGAAAAAAATTCAACCTACATTGAATCAAGTAATTATAAAGATATTTTAAACATTTACTTCAATGATATATCAAACGAGCTAATAATCCAGATTCGACATACAAAATCGCAGAATTCATTCAGGTTTGAATTGTTTAATCTTCAGGGAACACAGCTAATAACCAAACATCTATCGGAAAATTTTAATGCCATTCATATGCAGGATGTGCCACAAGGAATTTATATTTACCGTATTACCCAGAATTTTTCCCAATACTCTGGCAAAATTTTTATAGGAATGAGCCCATAGTCTGCCATTTTGCCATAAAATCTGAAACAGGAAATTTTCATAGAATGTGTTACGTTGTGAACTGCCTAATGCCATTCGACACTCGAAATAGACAATCATTTGAATCATTCTTGATTTAAAAAACAGCAGTATGAAACCAATTATTCGATCTTTTTAAATACTGGTGAATTCTTAGGAATGGTTATTGATTCCTTGGGAGTGAAAGATCATTAAAGACAGTTAAATTGAAATATTTTACGAATTAAATTGGTTATCACTGAATATTCATTTTTATGAAGCATAAAGAACTACTGGAAAAACATGGCAGCATTGAAAATAAAATTTTGTCGGGAAACATCCACGATGGAATACATAAACTATACGAACTAATTACAATTGTTCCCAGGGAAGATATTCGTATTCAACTGGATAAACATAAAGAGACATACTTGAATATTCTCAAATATACATTTGCATATAAACAGGACCCTGAAAAAGAAAAAGTATACAATCATGTTCTTATTTCAATTCTCGACTTGCTCGACATGGCAAAAGAGGAAATAATTACGGGTAACCAGTTATTGACGTATCATCGGACGAAGAGGGAGGTACAGCAGCAAATACAGAATCTTTCTTCAGATGATTCCAAAGAAATGATTGATGCGCTGTCAGTGAACAAGGATCTCCAGAACATTATTTCATCAACGATTGGTGATGATGCAGACACAAAAGCAGAGTACCGAAAAAGCATGGATAAAATATTTAACATGCTATGGCTGAGTGATAAATTCCGGGAAGTTCATATTCAGCTTGTTCACAGATTAATGAATGATGAAAATGTTGACTGGTTCGATAAATCGTTAATTGTAAGCGCTTTAATTGTTTCTGTATTAAGATTTTATGATGATAAAAAAATTCAGATACTTTTTGATATTGTAGAATCAAAACAAAATGAAGTGTGGCAACGGGCCATGGTTGGATTGTTTATAAGTATTCTTGTCTACAATAAACGATTACCCTATTATCCTGATGTAATGAACCGCTTGAAGTCCAAGGAAGGAAATACGGATTGGGAAAAAAACATGGAATTGATTTGGATCCAATACCTGAAATCCAGGGAAACCGAAAAAATATCAAGGAAAATACAGGAAGACATTCTTCCACATATGATGAAGATTAAATCTAATCTTGAGGAAAAGCTTGATCTGGATAATATCTTGTCAGTTGAGAATTTCGAGGACAAAAACCCGGACTGGAAAAAAGTTTTCAAAGACACACCGGATTTATACGATAAGTTCGAGGAGTTTTCGATGATGCAGATGGAAGGCTCCGATGTTTTCCTGAGTGCATTTGCCATGCTAAAACGTTTCCCGTTTTTCAATAGCTTGAGTAATTGGTTTTTACCTTTTTATAAAGAAAATGAAAACCTGCAGAAAATTATTACGGAGGAAACACCTGAGTTTAATACAAACCAGTTTATCAAAGGGATTGAGCGATCTGCATTCCTTTGTAATTCCGATAAATATTCGTTTTGTTTAAATATTAAATATATGCCTCAACTTCAGAAATCAATGATGATGGAGATGTTTAATATGGAGCTTAAAGCAATGAATGAACTGGAGGAGGAGGATGAGCGATTGAATAAGAATGTCAGAAACAAAACGGTGTTTACCCAGTATTTTCAGGATTTGTACCGTTTTTTTAAGTTGCATCCACTCAAAAATGAGTTTACCGACATTTTTAATCTCCCGTTCCATCCGGAAGAACTGGTCATCAATGATTTTCTGTCAATGAGGACAGAAATAACCCGGAATGTGGCTGAATTTTATTTTGAAAAAGAGTATTACGGGAATGCCATTCGCCTTTTTGATCATTTAAACAGCCAACAAACGAATTATGAGTTGCTTGAAAAATCGGGGTTTGCCTGGCAGCAATTAAAAAGGTACGATAAAGCCCTGGAGTTTTATAACAAAGCCTATCTCATAGAATCGGAAAAACAATGGTTGATTAAAAAAATTGCCTTTTGCCATCGCAAAATGAAAAATTTTGAAAAAGCACTTGATTTTTACAGACAGGCAGAAAAAAACGAATCGGAGGATCTCCATGTCCAGGCCAACCTCGGACATATATACATGGAACTGGGCGACTATGAAAATGCCATGAAGTATTATTTTAAGGTTGAATACATGGCACCTGATAATCACAAAATCCAAAGACCAATAGCCTGGTGTAGTTTTGTGACCGGAAAGTTTGACACGGCGAAAAAATACTTTGAAAAGATTATCTCCAGGGAACCCAACGCAAATGACTTTTTAAACCTGGGCCATGTGGAGTGGAGCCAGGGGCAAACCGATAAAACCATCACATTATACACTACAGCCCTGCAAAAAGCAGATTATGACCTGAAATGGTTTGAAGGTGAAATTCATGCTGATAAGAAGTATCTCTTAAAATACGGCATTCGTGATATTGATATTTCGTTGATGATTGATTATTTAAAAACTTTTAGTATAAAGAAATAAGTAAAATATGAAACATCCATGATTAA
>CAZAMT010000266.1:0-5852 GCA_964486145.1 uncultured Bacteroidales bacterium | reverse complement strand
TTCATCGCCTTTGATGCAAGGAGCATATTTAAATCTGAAAGTCAATATGAGTTGAAATGGTATCTCGCAGGGGATTGCTTGATTCTCTTAATTCTTCAGGCAGGAAATCAAAAAATGTATCGCCCCTTAACCCGGTGCGCAGGCATTCAAGCGGAATGACTAATTCAGGAGCGATATTGCCAAGGTTGACATTTGCACCAAGCAGCTTTATAAACCATACTTGTTGTTTACCACTGGGGGCTTCCCAAAGAATATTTTCGGTTTTAACCTCGTTGATGATACTGTTTACCAGGGCTTCATTGGCTGAACCGTCGGCATTATATATTCCGATCGTTCCACTTTCACGTGCTTCAGCAATCACTTTCCAGGCACCCGCATCCAGTTCCGATTTCATCATATTGACCCATTGATTTGGAGAAATGAATACTCCGCGTTGTTTTGAACCGACCTCTGATAAAACGGTAACGCTTGCAGCTAATTTTTCGATGTATTGAAGTTTGTCTTCATGTTCAATTTTCATTGAACCGTCTGATATTTCCGCTAAATCAAGATTATATTTTGCAATAATTTTCAAATAATCATCCAACATATTTCGAACAATGTATGCTTCAAAAAGGGTTCCTCCAAAATATGGCCGGATATTGGCTTGTTTGTAAAGATTAATTTTATCCTGAAGGTGTTTTGTAAATGCAGAAGTTCCAAATCCAAATTTAACTATATCAACCAAATCACCGCATGCTTCAATAAAGTTTTCTGTTTGACGCAGGCTCAGACCTTTATCCATAACCATTGTAATACCCGTATTACGTTGTTTTTGTTCTCGTTCGGGTATAAAGGGCAATTCAAAATTCATCTGTTATATATTTTTGTTAAGTTTTCAATCAGAAGTTTCAAATAGTTACCGAAACCTAACGGCACGCAATCAACTTCATACTATTTCATTTCCTATTATGATTATAATATAAATGTAATCATTAGGCGAAAATTTAAGAGGTTTTTTTATGGTATTTTCTGATAAGCTTGTTTATTTTACTGTTCGACTTTGTCGATGGAAGGTATTCAAAAAATGTTGAATATTCGTTGACATTGTGTTGCAGTCCTTTTTCGAAATAGTAATAGCTGTCCGATCTGTTTCGAAGAATCCAGTAATACGCGGCCAGGCGATAATTTAAAAGAGAATTTGTGGGATTTTGCTTCAGTGCCTGGTGAATTACATCGATAGCAGCAACAAAATCATTTTGTTCGGCATAAATTTCGGAATATAATAACCAGGAGTCATCATCGAAAGGATCTTTTTGAACAATATTTTGAAAACTTTTTTCAGCAATGTCATAATGTCTTAAATCCTTACATATGGCACCCAATGAAAAGTTGTACTCCAGGTTGTCTTTATCCAGTTCAGCGGCCTTTTGAAAATACGGAATACTTTCCTTTAGGTTGTTCTCGCTTCGTAACAAGCAACCATAGGCGTACCATGCATCGGCAAAATCTTTATCAATTTCGATGGCTCTGGTGTAATAGTCCCTGGCTGTCAATGGTTCTTTGATTTGTTCGTAACATTCACCGAGGTAATAATTTGCAAACAAATTATCCGGTTCAATCCTGCTGAATTCAAGATATTGTTCAATAGCTTCATAAAACTTCCCACTATTGGCAAGCGAATTGGCCAGGTTGAAATGCGCCGTTGCGTAGCCTTCATCAATTGCAAGGGCAAATTCATAAGCTTCAGCAGCGTCATCGAATTTATCCATTTTAGAATAAACCATACCAAGGCTATGCCATACATGTTCTGAAAACGGATCCAAATCAAGATAATCCTTATATATTTTAATGCACTTGTCAAGATTTTCAGTATGTTCCAGGCAATATGCCAGATCGTACAAGTAGGTTGTGTTATCAGGTTCGAGTTCCAATGCTTTTTCAAGAAACGTGGTTGCTTCCTCAAAAAAGCAAAGGTGTTCAAGTGATACAGCTATGTTGTAACAAACTTCAGCCTGTTCATCCAGGGAAATGGATACTGCAAATTCATAAAGGTTTAATGCCTGATCAATCTCTCCCTTGATTGCAAATGCATTTCCTTTTAAAACATAAAACTCATAATTGGAAGATTCAACACCTTCGATTTCACCAAGGTATTCAAGACCTTTTTCTACATCTCCTTTATCAATTAGGATCTGTGCCTTTTTTAGTTTTATGGATGATGCTGAAGGGTGCTGCTGAATGGCATAGTTTACAGCTTCAGAAGCTTTGTTTAAGTTAAACCCGTTGGCATAAAAGTCAATGATGCTTTCAAATTCATGCACATCAAAAAAATACAACTTCTTTTTTTCAAGCATGTCCTGATATTTGTTCATGACAGCTTGCAAATCATTATCCTCGAATAGCTGTTCCTTGTCGTTTATCATGCCGAATTTCGTGCTCGTTTTTTGCTAAAATACAAATATTTTGAGTTAATTCAACTGAAAGATATAAACAATTCATCATTTCAATGAAAATTTTATCAACGGTATTTTAGCTTTTTGTTAATAATTAATACAAACGGTTCCGTAAGCGTTTAAATGTGGAGGATTCAAAAGCTTATCCTGTTATTCAAATATACATAAATTTATTTTATCGGGTTTTAGATGTGAGCCTTGATTTGACCAGTTGCCGTAAATTATGGATTAATAATTGTAAAAGCCTGTTCGTTGTTTTAGCCCGCCAGATGCTACTTTTACTTGTATTGGAATTTTGTATTTGAAACAAGCATTTGTTTTTCTTTATTCAACTCTCTGTTCAGTTTTTGCAGGTAAAGCAATTCCTCTTCAGGCATATCCATTTCATTGAGAATGTTTTCAAGGGTCAAAAATTGTTCTTCTAAAATCTTAAGAACCCTGTTATTGAGCTGTTCCAAATTTAAACTATGCAGTGAACGATATATTTTAAAATACACATCGTTGAAATGCAGAAGCGAAGCAGCATTCTGTTTTCCGTAATTGATCGTTAGGGCCTTGAAGAGGCTTAACCATGGATTGTAATACTCAGGATTCCAGGCAAAATCAGAAGCAGTTAAGGCTGAAATGTAAGAAAATGGCGTTTGATCATTCCAATGAAATAATATGGAATTTTGCAGTGTGTCAAGCATAGCATCCGAAAAATTTACCCTGTAAACCGGTACCAGAAAGTTAGACGTGTATCCTGTGCAGTGTGGCCTGTTGACAGATAGCGTATTGTCAATAAATTGCACAGGTCCTTTCACATAGTTTTTATACCTTAAATAACTGGTTTCATCTATGTAATAGGATACCTCGGCAGCACCTGTCCAGGAATAAACTAACGACCGGGAATAAAATAAATCATTATACCGGTAATAACTGTCGAATTTATCGAAGTACATATCAAGAAATTCGGCATTGTTCCAGTTGTTATAAGAAATCAGGTGGCTATGGTTTAATAGCGCGTTCCTGGTATTTTGTTTATTTCTCTCCAAAGGTAAATACGGATTGTAGTGTTCTTCATTTTCTGATAAATCGAAATCAAATGTGATGAATCTATTAAACTGAAATTTCTCATTATTTTCAGGAAATAATTCATTTATTTTACCTGACTTAACAAATGGCGGGCTTTCATATTTACCTGCTTTTTTATTTGGCAGCACCCGGGTATTTGTAAAACATTCTGACAATACCGGTTTTATGCTGGATAATGTGTCGGTTAATATAAATCCCCGCTGTTGAAATGAGGGCCAGTCTTCAATGTTTGCAAAATGAATTATTTTTTGATTTGTATCAATGAGTTGGGTCAATCTCATGTATGCATAATACATACCTTCCTGGCTTTTTGCCAACAGAAAAACCATGGGTGATTCGGCAGGTATCGATTGAATTTGATATGCCCCCTTTTTCTGATTGTTTATCCAGGTAGTATTTAAATATTCCTGATAATCGCTGAAAACCGAAGTCTGCCCCAAGTTGATGACAATGGTGTTATTATGATCCCATTTCTTTTTTTGATTTGACATTGCAATGGAGGTTGGGCAGATTTTGGACAGTTTGATTGCCAGAGAATCTGCGAAGGCCATGAAAGGCCTGCTTGCCACAATGGTTATTGACGAGGAGTCGGTAATACGAACCGTACTCAGTTTTTCAATTTTTTGCGGTGTGGGAAGTAATAATTCAAGGTCGCTGAATGTTTTGTTTACGTAAAGTTTTGTTAATTCCTGAACGGTGAAATTGTAGTCTGTATATCGTAAATCAATGTTGTCTACCCACATTGTTCCTTCGCCTTTAAAGCCAATAAAAATTTTCAAAAAACGTGTTTCATCTGGAATGTTTCCTTCGGGAAAAGGATAATTGGCTGTTTTACAAAAAACCCGGGTCCAGTTCATGCTGTCAATGCTCCAAAAATTTGAAAATGGATACCCTTTGAAAGAGGTGTTTATGTTGGTTTGGTAGTGAGGAGAGTATATGTTGCTGTTTATTTCAAGCTTGTTTTTATCATAGTAAATAATTCTAACATCAATGGAATTATAAATTTTTGTACCTAACCTTGCTTTGTGCGAATGCACATCCTTAAGTTTAATGTCAAGTGACAACTGATAGTTTCCAGGAATAACTTTAATGAAATCGCTTATGACGCCTTCACCGGTGTCTTCTGTTTCATTTGCAAGGGACCTGTGAATTTTTACTGCATGATTACCCGAGGCTACTTCCGAGCTATCAAATAAGTTTTTTTGTTTGGCATCAACCCATAGAACTTTGTTCCCAACCTTTTTCCATCCATTGATATCAAAGGTGGCCTGAGACAATGAATCAAAATAAAAGAACCTTCCCTGTTCAAAATCCGCATTTATCAGTAAATTACCTGCATCCTTTTTTTGAATGCGCACCCTGTAAGGAATGCTCAGAGGATTACTGCTAACCCAGTTAGAGTGAAGTGTTGCAGCAGTATTTCGATGTTTACCACAGCCATGCAAACATGCCATTGCGATAATTACACAAATAATTAAATAAACGGACCTATCCTTGTTTGGAAGCTTCATAGTTAAGACCTTATTTTAAGCCATAAATTTATAATTAATATGCATACAAATCATCGAAATACCATAAAAAGTGTAATGATTAAACTATCTGAATACCAATCCGAAACGAATATTAAACCGGTTATAATATTGTTTTAGTTCGGTATCATATTGATCATTGTATTCATATTTTAAAAGTTGATTTCGATATCCTACTGTACAAATCAGAGCACCACCGGTTTGGAAATTGAGTAGAAACCCGATGCCCGGATTAATCAAATAACCGCCAACATTATTTCTTTCCTGATAGTATTCATCGTGTTCATCTTCAATGGGAAATGAATAACCACTTTGCAACAGGAAAAACGGACTTAATTTTTTATTGTTCATAAAGTAACGCAAGTCAGTAAACAACGGAACGGATGTTCTGTCAAGGAATTCCAGCCCGAATCCTGCACCCACGCTAAGGTTATTTTCAAAAACATGGCTGTTGACCAGGGTGATACTAAATGGTGCCCTGTGCCTCGAATTTTCATCGCCGACAAGTATTCCCATGGTTGAATAGTTGATGAAACCTGGATACAGATATTCGCTCGCGTAAAAGGCGGGGCCACCCTTTTCACGTTTTATTTTTTCAATTTCATCCAAATTAAAAGTCCAGATTTTTTGGTCCGTGGTTTGAATTTTTACCCGGCGTTCAATTGAAATTTCTAAAATTTCACCTTTAATGATGCTGCCATTTTTCAAATAAACGACATCCTGGTATTGATTTTGACAAAATATTATGCCACTTGACATCACAAACAACAATACAGAAAGATATACTTTTTTTAACATTTCAGATGGTATTTAG
>CAZAMT010000265.1:0-5870 GCA_964486145.1 uncultured Bacteroidales bacterium | reverse complement strand
CATGGTCTGTTTCATAACTGTGTTTTTAGTTAAGTTTACAAATTTATTTCTACAACCGTTGCCACTAATAATTTACCAAAACTAACGAAAGGTATGAATTTTAAAAAAAATTGTCTATAATTTTTTTATTTGTTTGAATTGACTGTAATTTGTAATTAATATTAGAATTTATGCTATAGCCCAAATTTAATATGTATGGATAAACATATCGTTTCGCTGTTGAAACAAAAAAACAGAGTTATCATTCCTGAATTGGGTGCATTTATTGTGAAGCAAAGCACCCCTAAAACATATGTTTTCAATGAGTTTTTGAAATATAACGATGGCATGCTGATAGAACATGTGATGAAAGAAGAAAATATTTCAAAAGATGAAGCTACAACTAAAGTGGACAATTACGTCATTGATATCAATTCAAAATTAAACATTGGAGAGGCTCACAGCATTGATATGCTTGGGACTTTAAAAAAGGATAGAGGTGGAAAGGTTCAGTTTGCACCGGATGACATGGCCGATCAGACCTCATTATACAAGGAAGAACCAAAAAAAGAAACAAAACCGGAAAAGGATGCTGTAAAAGAGAAGACGCATGAAGAGAAACTGAAACAAGAGGATGAAACCCCTATTGAATTGATCGACGATACTGAAAAACAGCAGGAGGATAAGAAAGAGGAAAAGAAAACGAATGAGAATAAGGATTTAGCATCTGAAAAGAAAGAGACACCTCCACCTGTTGTTCCTCCTGTTCAGAAAAGAGAGCCGCGAAAGGCAGTTCAGCAGGAGAAACAACCAACAATAAAATTCCAGACCGAAAAAACGAAAAAGGAATCAATTTACAATCAAAACAATACCAGGTATCAACCCAAAATCGAGCCTCAAAAGAAAAATGCAAAGACAGGTATTTGGATTGCGTTGATTGCAGTTGTGGTAGTAGCGATTGGTGTTTGGATCTATCTGAACCGGGATTTTATATTTGGAAGTAATGGGGCTAAACAGGCGCAGCAGGAAACCGTATTAGGCCCATCCGGCGATCAACCTTCGCAGTCAGATGAACCGGTTTCCGATGAAAATATGACCGACGGAGCCGCTGAAAATCAGCCTTCCGTGGAGCAGGAACAACCATCGGTAACCGCGGAGCCGGAAAAACAGCAGCCCGAACCTGTAGCTCAGCCGGTTGGAAAAAGGTATTACATTGTAGCCGGATGTTTTCAAAACGAAAACAATGCCGTTGATTATGCTGCCCATTTGAGAGGACAGGGGTATGATGCACAAAAATTTGGCAAATATGGTGGATTACATGCAGTAAGCTTTGAGTCATTTGGAAATTATAATGAAGCTCTAAAGCAACTTAATAAAGTCCGGAATAACGTTGAACCTGAAGCATGGATTTTGTATTATTAGCCACATGAAATTGTTCATCCAATAATTTTTTGTTTTCCAGCCGCTTGTTTAATATTTCCAGATATTGCTCCATGTGCGGATCTTTGTATTTTAGCTGGTAAAGTTTTGCTTTCTCAATAGCATCCCCGATGTTACCCATAACTTCCTCTGAAACTACCAGGTTGAACTGCGAATGTTTGGCCAGTACACGGTTTGGATCTTTTACTCCGGATTCCCAGATTTCACGGGCTGAATTCCAGTTATTTTCCTCCACAATATGTTTTTTAGCAGTTCTGAGGTCACGGTGACTTTGGGCGTATATTCCCCTTTCTGCTGTCACCCAATGTGGGCTAACGGCTTCGCCGCATTTGTAACCAACAACAGATGCATCATAATAAAAAACATCCTTTAAATCCGGCAGGGTTTCAAATGCTTGTTTAGCGGATGGGGCGGTTTCTCCTTCGTAATAATCCGAATGGTCAACCTGGATCATATGCCGTACCCGCGTGCGTGGGTCCCGTATGCTCCAGATACTTGTAATCTCAGCTTCAAGGTACGCTTTATACGAATATGACTCATATTCATAGCTATAATTGTTTGAAGTTAAAAAACGGTATTTTGCATCGAATATCTCCAGTGTAAATATGGCATCTGAACCATATTGTGCGCGCAAGGAGTCGTAAACTCCCCATGCCATATTTTGGATTGGTAACATGATTCTCCCGGTGTCAGTCATGCTAAAGCGGGGCGAAAGAGAAAGATTTTCTGAAAGGGAACCATATAAATTATCAACAACAGGTTCGCTTATTCCATGAACCGTGTCGGTAGTATCAGAATATATCAACTCGATGTGTATACTTTTATTTGGAATCTCCGGATAAATGAGTACCAGGTTTTGAATATGCGCCGGGAAGGTCATTTGCGCCGGTTCAAGAATGTCAACCGGAACAAAATCAAGTTTCCTGTTTTCAAAATAAACCGGTAACATGCCCATGTTGCATGAAGGGCAGATAGCAGATAATAGTATTAGAAAAATAATTTTACGCATATATATAATTATTACGCAAATAAATGAAAAAATATTATGTAGATGCAATTTTTACTAATGGCTATGAACGATAGAATCAGGGTATTGCAATAATGTCTGCTGAAAATCAGAATATCAACAGTTTTTTTTAGCTTTCCTGGAGGCCTGATAAACGGTCATAAACTCAATATTATCTCTGTAATTTCGAAGATATTCCAAAAAATCTGCCACTGCAAGTTTATAAGCTGCCTGTCCTTCCTGGTGACAACCAAAATTGATAAATACCGGCTGCCCCGTTTTTTCTGATGAATCGATGGATGAATGAAGCAACGGAATGAGCGTTTTGTCAACACTCGCGAAGTCGCTCATTCCACCATTATTTGGCATTTCCATGATATCCTCGATCATAAATGGGACTGTGGTTTTTTTCACCGGCTGGTGGTTGGTTGCCGTCACAATTTTTTGATTGTGAAGAAATTGTTCGGTTTGCTGGTGTCCTCCCCATAATTTTGTTACAAGGGTTGTGAAATAACCATTTGTTTGCCCGTAATCATCCAATCCGTTTCCTGTTTGATTGCCGGAATAGCCCCGGGAAAGAATTTCGGGTGGTACAGCAGACGAATCGTAGAAGACACCGTGTTTTTTGAGCAATGGAAAGAAGGCATCACGCAACAGCCATCCTCCTGCCCTGAATCCTGAGACATCGGTTATATTTAAATTCGTTTTTAATAATTCCAAAGATCCGCTTAGAATAGTATCAATTTCGGAGTTGGAGTATACACCCGGCGGAATCCCACGTCCGCTGATTAGATTCTTTTGCAGATAGTTACGGATTCCTGCCGGAAATGATGAAAGAAGTCGGTATAATTCCCTTTTGTAATAATTATGGTCGGTTTTAAATTCTATTCCGCAATATTCAATAAGTGACCTATAGCAGTGCAGATGCAATGCAATTTCGTCCGTTTTTTTTATGACATCACTGATTCGTTTTTTTGCCTGTGGGTATCCGGATGAAAAATAAGCCGGGCAAATAAAATGTGTTACCGGCACATCACCGGCATATTTGTGCATCAGGCTTTTAAGATCATAAATGTTCTTGAAATGCTCTCCTTCCCAGTCAACTGTTAAACATATGGTCACTTTGTGGCTTTTTGTCAACGCTCAAGTGTTTTAAAATGGTTTATTTTGCATCCGTGATAGTGGTTTGAAAGTTATACAATTTTTTACAGTTTGCATATGCGTGTTGTTGGAACATCACTTTAGCATCAGCAAAAGGCTGCAAAACATAAAATAATATTTTAATGATCATGGTAAAATACATAGTGTTGAACAAAAATTTAGTTTAGTGGACAGTTATTTATTTCTAAGCTGGTTAGGTTTCATGGTACCACTTGTTTACAGTGCAGGACCAAATAATCTAATGTGTGCAGCCTCAGGCGCTCAGGCCGGGTTTAAAAATACGTTGCCTTTCATCGCTGGCGTGAATACAAGTTTACTTTTGGTTTCACTAATGATTGGTTTGGGAATTGGACGGATAACAACTGAAGTGCCCGGTTTTTCAAGGTTTATAACCATTGCCGGTTCAATATATTTGCTCTTCCTTGCCTTTAAGCTTACCAGAGCAGGTTCAGTAAACATAGAAGATAAACCGGTTTCTCCACCTGCTTTCAGGGACGGTTTCATTTTGAATACATTGAATCCAAAAGGGATTGTGGGGTTGTCCATCATGTTCAATGAGTTTATTATTACAGGTAAGGTACTGGTCTGCCAGGTATTGATTTTATCGGTATTGACCGTGGCTATTTCTTCATCTGCCCATTTTCTGTGGGCTGCCTCGGGGAAAGTTTTATCATCGTTTGTAAAATCGCAAAAAGCCATAAGAATACAGGGATACATTTTTGGTATTTTGTTGGCGGGCGTAGCTATTTGGATGCTTTTTTATTAATTTGCAGTATGAACAATGATGATGTCAGAATTGATAAATGGTTATGGGCTGTGCGACTTTACAAAACCAGGAGTCAGGCTGCCGAAGCTTGCAAAAAAGGGAGAATACTGGTTGATGGTAATCCGGTAAAAGCTTCAAGAATCGTTAAACTGGGTGATATGGTTGTGGTGCGTAAATTGCCTGTGATCTATACCTACAAGGTAACCGGACTTATTGGTAAAAGGGTTTCTGCTAAAATTGCGGTTGAGAATTATGAAGATTTAACATCGGTGGAAGAATTGAATAAATTGAAAGTCAATGATGATTTTTTTGTGAAACGTGAGAAAGGCACAGGAAGGCCAACGAAAAAGGAAAGAAGAACACTGGATAAAATTAAAAAAACATTGAAATAGTTGAATCATGTTAATTGCCAGGGAAAAACGACGCGAAAACATTGCCGAATATATTTTGTATATGTGGCAGATTGAAGATATGATCAGAGCATATGGTTTTGATATTGATAAAATTGAATCCAATATCGTAAGCAAGTATGATCAACCCGGTGTGGTTAAAAACCAAATCAGGGAATGGTATGCCGATTTGATTATTTTGATGAAGCAGGAAGGTATAACCAAATCCGGACATTTGAAGTTTATCAATGAACTGATTGGTGACCTCTATAAGTTTCATTTAGGGCTGATGGATTCTGCCGATGAGACCAAATACAGGGAAGTATTCAACTGGGCAGATGCATCCATAAAAGAATTTCGAAAAAAACTTGACCAGAAAAACGCGAATGATATCGAGGTGTGCTTTATTGCTTTGTATGGGTTGTTATTGATGAGATTGAAAGGAGAAAAAGTATCGGAAGAAACTACACACGCCATGCAGAATTTCAGCAACCTGCTTGCCTTGCTTGCCGGGAAATATAAACAATGGGAGGAAGGTGAATATTAAGCAGCGCACAAAGCGCGAATTAAGGTCAGTATTGGCGGACAAAAAACACACAACCAGGAATTATTAATTTACCAGGTTGAAATTATCCTCGTAAACCAATTCATCATTTTCATTGAAGAGCTTTACATAATCCACGGCACCTGCACCCTTAAAACGAAATGTCAATCCTTTTACCTGGTGCAAGGGATCATTGTATTTAACCGAATAGATCTGGACATCATCCAAAAAAACACTCACATTTTTCTTTTTGGTCACTATTTTTAAAACCCGCCAGTACGAAACATCCTGGAAAAACGTATTCAGGTTATTAAATTCCCCGCTTAGAGCTACATCGCCAAACTCAGCGCGCAACCGTTTCTGATCACATCCCGGTTCAAGGAAATTAAATGACAAACGGCCATGCAAATTGACAACTTCAATTTTTGAATCAAAACAACCAATACCACCAAGGTCCGCGTTATTTTTAAAGCGTGTTTCATACGTCATCTGATCGCCGATGGCTTCAAAATTCCGGATGTTACGATACTCAATGTAATAAACCGAATCACCGATGATGGAATTATTTTTTAACGTAACGGGATT
>CAZAMT010000264.1:0-5881 GCA_964486145.1 uncultured Bacteroidales bacterium | reverse complement strand
TCCGGTTTTACCCACTTCTTTTTTTTGTTATGTTCGGTTATGTTATTTTTGGTATTCATCACGTTTGTATGTTTTACGTATGTTTATTTTTACAAGTTATTATTAATCAGCAAAAAGAGAAGTTACTTTGACCAACATCCGCTTTTTGATGGTGATCTGCACCGCCCTGTACATAAGCGTGGGCCTGTAATTCTCCGTTCTTTTGCTGTACCAGTATATGTATGTGTTTGTTTATTCCGTATTTTTTATAGAACCGCCGCTGGATAACCGATTCCATCAGGCAGGTTACGTTCCACGGCACCACGCGCTTACACCGGGAAGTAGCACGCCTGATTTTTTTTATCATCACATCGTCAGCCGGGTGATATTCAGATTTTCCCGCACGCTTTACATCCGTAACAGGTTCACCCAGCAATGGTTTATACCACCACTTCATGGGCAGGTAGAGGGTAACCAACCGCACCCAGGCCGATAAACCAACAGCGTTACAGAAAAGCCATCGCTCTTCACCCGAAAGTGAAAAGTGGTTTTGAAAGCGTTTGACTATGAACTGACTGTTATTCATATACCAAATGTACTATTTTTTTGTTGTATAAGGCGTTCAGCAGGGCCAGAATATCCGATTCAGCCTGTCGGCGCTCCACTTCATATTCCTCCATCAATTGCAGCATCAGCGTTTCTACCTGAACCGGTTTTTCTATCATTTCCCATATGTGCGAACCGATTTCATTCAACCCGTAATATTCGCTGTTTTGAATGCTCAACATCACCACCTCTTCGTCCATTTTGCTAAACAGCATGTCCGTGTTCCGTTGCACAACCGATGATAATGTAATTTTCTCCCTTTTATTCATGTTTCACCGGCCAGTAGCCGTATTTTTGCATTATTCCCTTATGGTGTTCAACCAGTTGATTTACCTGTTCCTTTGTTAATCCGGTTTTCCAATCTCCCGCGTATCCTTTACGGAAAAAGGAGTTTGCTTTTGGAGATTTTTCCCTGAAACCTTTTTCCTGTTCCTGCTTCTGAAGTTCTTCCAGGCGACTGAAATAAACCGCCTGTTTTATTTTTTCATCATCAGCCTTTAAACCAACAAAATTAATGGCTTTTTTGAAGTTTTCAAAAGTATTTTTAAGCATATCTTCATACCTGATGATGAGTACAGGCATGGTTTGTTGGCGCGTCCAGCTCTCAACATGTCCGCTCCAGGTAAAAAGCTTTTGTTCCAACTGGTTATGAAGCCTGTCCTCTCTTTTGCAGAAAGCATAATCCGGATTATTCATTGCCCGGATCATCCTGTCGATGGTCGTTGCCGAGTGATGGGCAAACGAAATGGCAACATCTAACGGGTTACGGATAAAATAGATGACCGCTTTCGTTATTTCCGCGGGGAAGAGCGGATTGCCACCGGGAAGTATTCTGTATGCATCATGCACTTTGTGGTAAATGGTTTCTTTGGTTTCACGGGCAATCTGCCTGTAAAGAGCGGGCCGGAGATGATCAATTTCATCCGGGGTAAGGTCAGAAGAAGGCAAACCGGAATATTCATCGAACATGCTCCTGCTGCTGGCAATGGGTGTACGGTGCAGTTCATTGATGTTGGCAGGGTTGTCGCCATCCCTCAGAAAATTGGTAAGAAAAATCCTGAACCAGGTATTTCCTGATTTCGGATAGGATGCCAGCCACACTATTTTTTTGAGGTCGTTCAATATTGAAATGTGTTCATCTGTTTCAAAAGTAAATCAACCAGTTTTTCCAGTTCAAAACCTCCCGAAGGGCGTTCGATTTTAAACACGGCAATGTTATTCGCAAGCCGTGAAATGCTACCGAAGTGGTTCTTTTCCAGTCCGCTGCCATGGATGAACCTGAATTTGTACGTGTTGTTTTTTAACACATTAAATTTATCAATCCCTTTCAGTTGGGTTATGGAAAACGTATCCATGTTTACCGGCGACAATAGAAACGCCACGGATACCGGTTTTGGCTTATCCTGAAAGCCTTCGGTGATGGATTTCCAGTATTTCCCGAGTTCGGCACGCACTTTTTTCAGGTTATCGGGGTTGTCCTTCAGTTTTTTCAGGGAATCTTCCCATAATTTTATCCGCGGGAAGGCCGGAACGATGACCGGTTTGTCTTCCGTGTGGTGGATGAGGCTGATGTCGTCGGCAAGGACGCGGGCCCCGTTTTTTGAAAAAGCTGCGGCAAGTGTGGATTTGCCCACTCCTGAATTTCCCATGAACATGGCGACAATACCGTTCATTTCAATCGTACTGGCATGCATGGGAAGCAAACCGCGCTGGTGCAGGAGGGCGCCCATTCCTGAACTAAGCAAAAAAACACGGATGTCATCCCACGGGGCATCGGAGTTCTTATCAATTATAACCGCGTTGCCATCCGAAACAAAAATTTTTCCTGTATTGGGCACCTTCAGTAAAAATTCATTTGATGAACCCTGAAACATCAGCCCTTGTGAGGCAGGCGACGGAATGTTATCAGGTGCGTTGCCTGCGGCAATTCGAATATCGGCTTCGGTTTCGTCTGTTGGTACGAACTCGGGAATTTCAATACCCGATTCAAAAATAAGTCCGAAAGCTTTGTAAAAATGCGTACTCACGTCGTTACTAACTTCTGAAAGTTGATTTTATCCCAAATTGAGCGATTAAGCTCAATCGACGAAGAAAAAGTAAGCATTTCACCTCACCTGTTCGGTGAAATGCAACATTTTCTATGTCGGGGTTAAACCTAAGTAAAGCGATACTTCACTGTGTTCGTATCGCTCAACTTAGGTTTATGATGGCAAAGATGAGAAAAATATGGGAAATATTGGTTAATGTTGGGTTTACAAATCCCGGGCAACCAAATTAAATTATCTAATCAGCTCAAAAAATCATCCTGATTTTTGTGTTTTCTATGAAATAGCCAGTAATTTAACCGGTTTATTTTGAAAAAATGAAATGCTATTTCGGTTCCATACAACATGCAAGGGAAAAAACTGAGGAGGTACATCCGGATATAACCGGGACAAGGTATAGCGATAACCTTTTTTCCCTAATTGTCAAACAAACCTCTGAACAACAGGAATTCCTTGAAGATGAGGATACAGTAATTTTTATTGATGGGTTTGATTACCATGAAAACCAGGGTGGGGCGAATGTATTAAACTCGCTGTATCAACAGTATGGGGATGCATTTATCCAACACATCACGGGAGAATTCGTTATCATCGTATGGGATAAAAAAAAGCAGGCTTTATTTTGTTACCGCGACCATTTTGGTACGCGGCCGTTTTACTACCTTGAAAATGATTCGGGTTTGTTTTTTTCCAATGATTTGCGCATCCTTCGTTCCTGTTTAACAACTGCCGGGTTTGATGAAGAATGGATGGCCGATTTATTCGCGGGAACGGTTTCCGACACGCATGTTACGCCTTACCATCGCGTTTACAGACTGCCCCCGGCGCATTCACTGGTTTGGGAACCGGGTAAAAAGTGCAGCATAAACAAATACTGGGATCTTGACCTGGAAAAGGAACAAACAAATATTTCTGAAGCGGATGCCATTGAGCAATTCAGGTTTCTTTTAGAGAGGGCCGTGCACATCCGGATACCAAAACATGGGGTGATTGGTTCGGAACTGAGTGGCGGACTGGATTCCACCGTAGTAGCCTCACTCGCCAATGGTTTTTGTAAGGAAAGTAACCTTGATTTCCATGCGTTTTCGCATGTGATGGAAGGCACAGATTTGGAAAAACATTTCCCGTTTCACGATGAACGCAACTACATAAAGCAGGTTGTTGATTTTTGCAACATTGAAAACAACCATTTGATCGCTCCCGGTGGGGCCGACATCCTCACTACCCTTGAACATGGTTTGCGGATTCAGGGAGCGCCCACGCAACAACGCTTTTACGAATTTTCAGATTTGTTGTACACCCGGGCAAAAACAATGGGCGTTGAAATTTTATTCTCGGGGTTTGGAGGCGATGAGGGAGTGAGCAGTCATGGCGGGGGATATTTACACGAGTTAATGTACAGCAACCGCAGGAAAGATCTTTGGAAAGAGCTTCAACTTAAAAACAGCAATGTTATCCGGTTGCTTTATAAATGGATGATGATTTCATCGCAGGTGCATGTTTTTGGTTTATACAATAAAATTTCAAGGTACACGGGGAGTGAATATCGCCGCATCCATGAAAAGATCAACCAGTTGCCACTAAAAAAAGAGATTCTGAAAAGGTATGAAGTCCATCAACGGGCGCAGGAGAAATCGCGTTTTCCAAATGATTTGATGTTAAAAAAACGTCAGTACAGGCGCATCATGCATCCGCATGTATCACAGCGAATGGAATACACGGCTATAGCAGCACGAGAATTCGGGATTGAATACCGTTATCCGCTCTGGGACAAAGATTTAATACAGTTTTACATCAACCTTCCAACAGACCTGAAACGTCGTAACAACACCGGTCGTTACATGTACCGAAAGAGCATTAAAGGGCTTATTCCGGAATCCATCCGTTGGAGAAATGACAAAACCGGGGCAACCATTCCCTCGGTGCACCGGCGGTTACTGAATGATGCAGAAAACATCAGGAAATTTATTGATTCATGCGAGAAAAAAGGAATTGGTACCGACATTCTTGATATGAAAAAAATGAAAGACTGGTTGGAGATGATCATTCGAAGAAACAGGGATGATCGCAACATTTACCAGGGCATGTTTTTTAACTATCTCATGTTTTTAAAGCATTTGGAATGGAAGTACGAAGGGAAAATATAATCGGAAATATACTTGGCAGGGCACTTACGTGTGAGGAAAAGGTACTTTTAGACCTTGCATCTCCGTTGAATGCATCTGGCACGGAAACAGTATCATATGCAGAAAAATTTGATGCACAGCAGTTTCACGCGTTGGTAACCCGTCATAAGGTTGCCCCGTCCGTGTTTTTAGCAAAACACACCCTTTTGGATGAATTGCCCGCGCAGGTGACTGATCAGCTAAAGCAGCAGGCGAACCGCATTGTTAGAAGAATGCTGTTTGTAAGCAGAGAAATGGTTGAAATTGAGAAGCAGTTCCGTAACAAAGGCGTATCGGTTTTATTTTTGAAGGGACCGGCACTGGCCATGCAACTCTTTGGTGATGTTGGCAAGCGTTATTCGGTTGATATTGACATCCTGGTAGCTAAAAATGACCTTGATGAGGTTGGATATCTTTTGAAATCATTGAATTACCAGGCTGTAAAATCGGAGGAAGGGAAGAACTTTATTGTGAAGAAGCTTTTCAGGTATGCAAAAAAAGACAGGACCTACAAAAAAGACGGTTTCGGTGTTCCGGTTGAAGTTCACTACCGGCTATTTCCGAATAGCACTTATGAGAAACAGGAAAAGCAATTGATGCATTCCCATATCGGGCATGTTTTACTGGCTGGAGAAAAAATTCAGGTACTGGATTTACCCCTTCATTTTCTTTTTCTTGCTGCCCATGGTTCTGTGCATCAATGGTTTCAGTTGTTCTGGTTGCGCGATATCGCGGAAATTATCCATACAGGAAAAATTTCCGACTGGAATGCCCTGATGGTTATGGCGAACGAGATGGGACTGCAACGACCGGTGGTTTTGGCAGTTCACTTATCCCACCTGGTTTTTGGTACCTCAATACCGCCTCAAATCGGGATTGCCATGAAAGACAAACCGCAACTCCATTTGCGGGACGCATGTGTGCAAACCATTTTTTATCCCCTGCATGAAAACTTGCAGCGAAGGATCAAACGCGTGTGGTACTTATCCATGCTGGATGGTTCACTGAGGTATAAATGGAATACGTTTTTAGGTGGAGCAGGAAGATTTTTACTGGAAGGATAAGTGAATTAGCAAAGGTTTTTAA
>CAZAMT010000263.1:0-5912 GCA_964486145.1 uncultured Bacteroidales bacterium | reverse complement strand
GGTGCGGCAAAATGGTACCAATCGTAGTAGGCAGCATAAGCACTGGCTATTTTTGACCTGAATTCAGCAGTTGTTGAGAAATAACTTGCTTCTGTTGGTCCGAGAGGCTCTTCATCTACAAGACTCGTTTCACACGCTCCTAACCAGGTTAGGAAAAAAATTGCAAACAGTAATTTTATTTTTGTTTTCATCATAATCAATTTTAGAAGATTAATTAAAATTTAGCGTTAACGCCAAATGTAAGGGTTCTTGCCAACGGATAATTATCATTTACCGGATCCAGGGTAGACCACTTGGTTAAGTAAATGTTATTTTGGCCACCTACATATACACGTAGTAAACTCATTTTCAACTTGTTAGAAACTGAAGATGGAATTGTATAGCCAAATTGCCAGTTATTTAACCTGAGAAAAGATGCATCTTCCACATATCTGCTTGAAAACCTGTTGTTTCCTGCAGGGTCACCTTTTACCGCCCTTGGCATTTCAGTGTTGGTGTTTTGGGGTGTCCAGCGGTTTAGCGTTGTAGCAAAATAATTTGGCCCTTCTCCGGCCATACTTTCAAATCTTGCTCTGGCGTCATTGTACTTTTCAACATCACCTTCGCCATAAAAACCTGCAAAAAGGTCAAAACCTTTCCAACCCAGATTCAGATTTAAACCATACGTGTGTCCGGGTATTGTTCTGCCAATTTCAGTACGGTCATAACTATTGATTTGACCATCCGGGGTCTTGCTGTAAAACTGTTCTTCATCTGTTGGATTTCCCTGTACATCACGAAAATACATGTCACCCGGAGCAACAAAATCAGTGTTACCAACGTTATCATCGGGTGTCGCGTTGTAATAGGCATCAATTTCCTCCTGACTTTGGAAAATACCTCCGTGCTGATATCCCCATAACAAGCCCAAAGATCGTCCTTCTTCAACCCTGCCAAACCCTGATGATTCAAGTGGTCTGCCCTCATAAACTTTGGTAACTTCATTTTTAATGAAACTAATATTACCCGATACGCCATAGGTGAACTCTCCAATTCTGTCGTTCCATCCAAGCTGCATATCAATACCCTTGTTTTCAAGCTGTCCCACATTATCAGACGGATTATTTAAACCGGCAGATGTTGGAAGCACAACGCTCATTAAGATCCCATCGGTGACCCTGTTGTACAGTTCAAGTGTGAAATTTAAACGATTGGCCAAGATAATAGCATCCATTCCGACATACGTAGTTGATACAACCTCCCAGGTTAACTGCGGATTAGGCAGGTCGGCAACTACGGAACCTAAAACCATGGTTCCAAGAGGATCCCCGTTTCCGGAACCAAACCGGACAGATGAAATACTTGTATTTACACCCGATAAATAGGCATAGCTTCCAACAACAGCCTGATCGTTACCGGCCTGTCCCCATCCGCCTCTTAATTTTAAGTCGTCAATGAAGGTAAGACCATCCATAAAGGATTCGCTGCTGATTCTCCATGCACCACTCAAAGAGTAAAAATTACCCCATCGGTAGTCATCGTCAAATCCAATGCTTGCATCCCTCCGGAATGATAAATCAGCATAGTACTTGCGGTCATAATTATAGCTGCCCCTGCCAACCATTCCAAACCAATAGCGCTGCGTCCAGCCATAAATGGAATTGTTGTTGGCCAGATCATTACCATATCCGTTCCTTTTCGGGTTATCGGTTAAGGTGGTAAGGTTGCTGCCGCTGAAGTCAGTAAATTCAGTTTCGTGCCTTTGGTCCTGCACTGCAGCCGTTAAATTCAGATTGTGCTTGCCGGCAAAGGTGTTCGCGTAAGTTGCCGTAAAATCGGATTGGTAATTGAATATATTGTTTATTCGATGTGAAATGCGCCCTAAGCTTCCCGGGGCATCCGGAGCAGCTTGCGTTGGATCGTTACTGTTTGTTCTGAACAAATTAGCATTTGGCGGGTTGGTAAATTCAGTGCGATCCTGCTTGGCATAATCCAAATTCACACTTCCCCTGAGCGTTAGCCCTTTTACAGGGGTGAGTTCGAAATAGGCCTGCCCGATGTTCCTGCTGATAGCGAAATCGCCATAATTTATGTTGGCTTCTGCCAGGTAATTCGTGCTGGTTCCCTGACCATAAAGTTTAGCCTGCTGCCAGGATTCACTGCCACCATAGAACGGGTCGATAACCGTTTGGTAGCCATATTCATTGCCAGGGTTATAGATTGGCTGCCAGGGTGCAACGCTGGCAACTTCATTAAGGTCGCGTGACCTAAACGACATATCCGAAAGCTGATAGGTATATTTGTAATTTATACCAACCTTTATCCAATCGTTTATTTTTGAATTTACATTTAACGCCGCTGTATATCTTGTCAAATTGTTTCCTTTAAAGAAGTTTTCCTGATCAAGGTAACTTCCTGACAAGTAGTAATCGACACCATTACTTGCACCTGAAACTTTCATGTCGTAGGTTTGAGCAAGGGCATTGCTCACTACCATATCATCCTGCCAGTCGTAGGTAGTTCTATCGCTAATATAGAAAGGGCTGGCAGAATTAAACTGTGGGCTGCGGTTTGTCAGCCTGTTGATATCACTATCCTGATCGCCACCATAAAGTTCATCTTCAATGGTAATATCAGGGTTCAGATTATTAGTAAACATTTCAGTTGTCAGATCCACGTACTGCTGCGTGTTCAGCATATCATACGTAGGAATATTGCGCGTGGAAAAACTGGAGTTGAATTCTAACACAGGTTTTCCCTGTTTACCTTTTTTGGTTGTTATTAATATTACCCCGTTAGCTCCCCTGTTACCGTAAATTGCAGCAGCCGAAGCGTCTTTAAGTACCGAAATTGATTCAATATCTGAAGGATTAATGAGGTTAAACAAGTTTGGGGGCGTAGACATACTGAACCCGGTTATAACATCCAAATTACCTGATCTGGGAGGCTCGATTATTTGCCCATCAATAACATAAAGAGGTTGAGCATCGCCATTCCAGGTACCAATCCCGCGAATAAATATATCCGGTGACTCGTTAGGGTCTCCACTTGAATTTACGATACGCACACCCGATGTATTTCCCTGCAACGCATACTGGGGGGAAAGTGACTTTGATTTTTCAAGATCTTCAGCCTGAATTGATGAAATAGAACCGGTAAGGTCTTTTTTGGCTCTGCTTCCAAACCCAACAACAACCACCTCATCCAACGCCTGGATATCCTCCATAAGCATAACATCAATACTCGTCTGTCCCCCAACTACAATTTCTTCCGTCAAATACCCCACAAAAGAGAAACGCAGCACGGCGTCTTCCGAGCTTACCGTGATGGAATAATTCCCATCCAAATCGGTTACGGCTCCATTATTGGTTCCCACTTCTACAATGTTTACACCGGGGAGAGGGATACCATCGGGATCGGTTACATTGCCTGAAATGCGTGTACCCTGCTCAAGGCCTTCCATGAACGGCATGATAATGACCAGATCATTTTCCAGTACTTTGTACATCAAAGGTGAATCTTTGAAAAGATGATCCAACACTTGTTCCAGGTTGGCATTGGTTACATTTATATCCACCTGCTTTTCCAAGTGTGCCAGGTTTTCACTGAAAAAAAAGCGGAAATTGCTTTTGTTTTCAAGTTGTTTAATGACTTCCCGAACATTCACACCCGATTCGTTGAGTGTGAAATTCGATCCCTGCGAATGCACAAGCGCCTGAACCTGAAACGCTCCTATTAAAGTTAAACAAATTATTAGTTTCATAACAATTAGCCATTTTTTAATTTCTGCTTTTCCCGGAGAAAAAGCAATTAATCGTAATTTTTTCATAATTTTACATTTCAATTTAATTTTACATTAATTAACTCAGTATCACTATTGGGTTTTTTAAAGGAATGAAAAGCGGGATGTGCCACCATCCTGCTTTTTTTTAATTTTTCAAAAAAGGTATTAAGAAGTGTCTTGTTTCATCATAGTTTAATGTTATTAGTTAATACAAAATTGTTAGCTGCCTCATTCATAGAAGCATATTTCAATCCGTTTTCCACGAATCTTTTAGTTTTCTCTGAAAATCCTTATTTACATACAAGGTAACCTTGTTGCCATTTTTTGAATAAAGCAACGGGGAAGTCATGGTCAGTACTTCGAGTACTTCATCAAGCGATTCGTCTTTCAATTTTCCTGTATACCTGAAATCGTACATCGAGGTATCTTCAACAGATATGGAAATATTATAACGGCGTTCCAGCTTTTTTTCAAAGTTTCGCAGGTTTTCATCCTCAAAGATCCAATACGAATCCTTCCATGAAACCTCAACTTCCGGATTAACATTACTTTCAATTAGTACATCTTCGGCAATTTTTTCGGTTTTTTTGGTTTTTTGTCTATCCCGTTGAGTTATCTCGACCATTTGGTTTGAATCTTTGTATATCCTCACCTTTTGCTTTGGTTTTAAAATAAAAGGTTTTTCCTGATTTTCCTGCTTTTGGACGGATATGACACCCTCGACCAATGTTGCCTCCACATAAGGTTCATCGGTGTATGCTTTTACATTAAAGCTGGTACCCAATGCTTTTACAGAGACTTTTTTCGTGTTTACAATGAACGGTTTTGAAGCGTCTGATTTAACTTCAAAATATCCTTCCCCTTCCAGCTTAACTTCCCTGCTATTCCCTGAAAATTCGTTGGGATAATATAGTTTACTTCCTGCATTTAACCATACCATGGAGCCATCCGTGAGATTTACTTTTAAACGTGCACCATACGGGGCTTCTGCTTCATTCATGGTAACCGCCATTCGCGAAAATTCCCTGGGTTGGTGTGGATAGAAAATATAGTTAGCAATAGCACCTGTTATGAATGAAATCAAAATGATGGCAGCATATTTCAGGAAATTTTCAAGTAAATGTCCCTTTTTATGGATCCGGTCGTAAAGTTTTAACCATGATAGCTGAGGATTGAAATTATGTGGGTTTTTATTTCGCGTGCTTGCAATCCATAGGGCCTTAACCTGATGATAATAATTCACATTTTTTTCATCTTCATCCAGCCAGGATTTAAATTGTTTCATTCGATTTCCATCAGCTTCTCCCGATAAAACATCGAACAAAAGTTCATCGATATGTTGATTCTTTCCGGCCATAATTTCGTTGCTATTAATAAAGGCAGTTGAAGAATTAAAAAGTAGTAAACAAAATGTTGATTTTTTTAAAAAAAATGATTCAGCATCATAAAACTCAGGTAAAACAGCATTTCCCTTAACTTTTTCAAAGCGATGGTCATTTGTTTCTTGACAGTTAATTCCGATATATGAAGCTTTTCAGCAATTTCCTTGTTTTTTAATCCATGAAAACGGTTTAATTTAAATATTTCCTTGCATTGAGGAGGGAGATTTTCTATGGCTTTGGTAATACGCTCCTGCATTTCTTTGGATATAAGCATATTCAACGGATGGTTTGCATTACCCAGGGTTTTATGGTTTTCGGATGTGGTAAGTAAAATTTTGTCCTTTGAATAGCGATCACGCACCTTTAGTTTCTGTATGTAATTGATACACCGGTTGTGCACAATTTTGAAAAGATAGGATTGTAGTGATGTTTTAATCGTTAACTTTTCGCGGTTTTCCCACATCCAAACAAAAGCATCGGACACAATATCTTCTGCTGTGGATGTATCATGCACAAATTCGTACGCGTAGTTGCAAAGGTTGGTATAATGGGTAAGAAAGATCTTTTCGAGGGCACGGTCATCGCCTTTTTTAAGTTTTTCAATTAATATGTATTCGTTATCAGTCACCGTTAAAGCAGAGTAAAATTTGACCAAATATAAAAAAAACCTTAAACTAACATGAAAAATGCAACTGCATTCCGGCAATTCCGCGATTAAAAAATTATTTTGTAACGTGCGGTTTAATGTAAAAAGCCAAAGCTCCTAA
>CAZAMT010000262.1:0-5947 GCA_964486145.1 uncultured Bacteroidales bacterium | reverse complement strand
GGTGTTGATTCAGAAGTTTGGGGAACCGACTACCAACAAGGATTCGCGGGATTGGGCGTACTTATCGACCAAACTGAAACCGCGGATGGCTACATGAAGGAGATAGCGATTCCATTTAGTTTCCTCACCAAGGCCGATGATAACCTGAATCCTGCCGATTTCATGAAGGAAACAGAAGTGGGCATACGCGTTCAGGTACGTGATATGGATGCTGTAGGAGAACAAATGGCCATTGATTATCCCCTTGGATCGCATTGGAAAAAGCCTGATACCTGGGGAACATTGACCCTTGAAGCCGCAACTCCTCCAAGCATGATAACCTTGGATGGTGAGATTGACGATCTCTGGTCAAAAGCACCTGCATTTGAAATTGCAACAATCGTGGAACCTGAAAAACATCCACCATGGAATGTTGAAAATGAGGATGACCTGAGCGGCTACTTTAAAGTGCTTTGGGATGCAAATTACCTGTACTTGCTGGGAGTTGTAAAAGACGATACCCTTGTACACACCGATGGTTCCCATATTGTTGACAGGATGGGTGTTTACATAGATCCTGAAAATAGCAAAAACTTAACAGATCCAGGTTTGTTAAGTGTTACTGCCACTTTTGGTGTTGATGGCACGAAAAGCGGAAGGACCCAACCGGGTTGGGGTAATCCTCCTTCTTACGAGTATGTATTGACTCCTAATGATACAGGATATGTTGCTGAATTTCTAATACCAGTTGAATCAATACGCAGCCCGTTAATGGCCGCTGGAACAATGATAGGGATTGATTTAATTTTGAATGACGTTGATGATCCTGCCAGTGACGACAGGGATTTGATGGCATGGAACAGTGCTTATGACCTGCTTTACCAGGATGCATTCTATTTCGGCACAATTGAGTTATTGGCTGATTCAACAGTGAAGCCCTACATGAGCCCTGATGTACCTGCAAATTTTGCTGCATCAGTTATTGGCGATGATGGTGATGATGTTCAGTTGACCTGGAATGAAGTTGCCGGAGTTGATGGTTACCATATAATCTCAAGCTTTGGTGGAGACAGAAATCCAATCGAATTTGTTGAAACCGTAGAAGGAGGGACCACAACTTCAGTGACTATTGAAGATTTGGACGATGGTCATTATGAATATTACCTGGTTGCCCATGCTGAGGGTGATGTTATTTCAGCTCCGAATGAAAACTCCGTGACATTCGATATTATCACTACAGATATCGATGACATTCAATCAGATAAATTCAAAGTATATCCGAACCCGGTAAGTGCTATAATGACTATTGAGGGTCAGGGAATACAGTCGGTTGAAATAATCGATGTGACCGGTAGAGTTGCCTTGAGCAAAAGGGCAGGTAATCAAGTTGAATCATTTCAACTGGATATTTCTTCTCTTGAGTCCGGGGCGTATTCTGTTAGGATAAAAGTAAATGACGTGTACGTGATCCGAAATATTATTAAGAATTAAAAGACTCTCTTAAATCATGAAGAGTTCGGGCAGTAAATAAAACTGCCCGAACTTTGTTTTTTATGATATTTATGAAATTATTCAGTACTATGGTTTTTATGAATTTTTATATTATTTGATAAGATGGAATAATTTAAATTATGTTCAAATGAAAGAATTAAGGTTTTTATTAATTGTATGTTTTACCTGCATATCATATGCATTGCTTGCCCAGGAAGTGTATGTTGATATTAATCACCCGGGAGAGGAGCAGACCGGATCTTTCTCAGCGCCATTTAAATCTGTACAACAAGGTGTGAATAGCGCAAATGAGGGAGATGTTATTTACATAAAGGGAGGTGTTTACCGCGAACAGGTTGAAATAGCTGTCGATAGCATTACAATACAAAATTATCCCGGGGAAAAGGTTGTAGTTTCAGGGGCTGAGGCCGTTGTTGAATGGGAGGATGCAGGAAATGAAGTTTATAGGGCCATTGTTCCATGGGATGTCACAGAAAGTGATCAGGCAAACCAGGTGTTTGTAGATGGTAAAATGATACACCTGGCAAGATGGCCCAAAGAAACTTCTGCCCATTGGGTAACCAAACCTACCATGGCTAAGGCAGATAATACTGAGGATGCCGGTTCGAAATCAATATTCATCACAGATAATGAGTACAATGAACCAAAGGAAAGATGGACAAATAGTTTGATCTGGATTAATTTGGCAAATGGTCATGATGGTAATGGATGGTCCGGACGAGCCACCTATATCAGCTCATCCACCAAAAAAATTAAAGTAGAACCATTAACCACTTACAGTTCTGGTGTACATGCTGCTGATGGTTACAGTCCGTGGGGCGTTAAAAGAGGTTCTAAATATTATCTTTTTAATCCGTCTCCCTCCGGCGTTTATGCAACCGGAGGCCCCCAAGCCCTGCTGGCCAGGGGAGAATGGTGGAAAAACGGGGATACATTGTTCGTGAGGCTCCCTGACGGTAACGCGCCTGCCGATGAATCCGGAAAGAAAAACCTGGTAGAAGTGAAAAAGAGAATTTGGGCCTTCAGACCGGCCGTGAGCGACGAAATGCATCATGTTACAATCAAAGGCTTACATTTGTTTGCCGCTTCAATTACGACCGATAAAGACTTCACCAGGGGAAACCTCGCTGCTAATTCCTATAATAATGTAATTGATAGCATCCAGGGTAAATATATTATGCATTTTATCGATCAGGGGGGGCATTATGGCCTTCAATGGAAAGGTAAATGCGGTATTATACTCAGTGGGATAAACCATACTGTAAAAAAAAGCAAGATACATTATAGCGCTGGATCGGCTGTTTCAGCCTTTGGAAACGGGCATAAAATCCTGAACAATGCTTTTTATGATGTAAATTATCAGGTAACTGAGGCCGGTGCTTTAAACAGTGGAGGAGCAACCGATTTATATGATCCGGAAATTGCATTTAACCTGTTTTATAATAACCCGCATATGGCCATTGCTGTTAATAAAATGTACAGTACAGACCCGGAGCAATTCGGTTTAATAAGGATCCATCATAACGTGATCCAGAATTTCATGCTCCGCAGCAGCGACGGGGGCGCTATAAACTGCAGTGCCGGCAGGAACTGGGATAACGTGAGAATAGATCATAATATAATCGCCAATTCGAATGAATTCTTAACCATTGGCATATACACCGACTATGGAGGTGAAGCCTTATTTGATCATAACGTGATTTACAACGTGGACAGGCCCATGCAGATAAACAGGTATAGTGAAGACCATCCTGCACCTGTTGGTTCGGAAGAAGGCGGTCCAATGGGTGAAATTCGTGTATTTAACAACACGATAATTGCTGACAATTGGACAAAGCCCGGTGTGCAGAATAATCACGTGAACCCCAGCGGGGAAGGAATGTTCTATAAAAATAATATTATTTCAAACCGTATAGATGCTACCCTCGAACTGGCTGTGGTAGACAGTAATCTCCTTATTAGTGAAGGGGATGTGAGCAGCTTGTTTGTCGATTATGAAAATCATGATTTCCGCCTTAGCCCCGGCGCTTCAGAGGCAATCGACATGGGAACCGATGTTTCTCCTTTTAACGATACCATTATTAATGGTATTCCTGATATAGGTGCTTATGAATATGGTGCCGAACCCTGGAGGGCCGGACCCGAAAATGTAACTACGAATGTAAAGATTTTGGGTGAGTTACCAAAAACCATATACCAGGGCGACACGCTGTATTTTTCAGCAACCGCTTTTACCAGTGGTTTTTTTGAAATGGATCCCCAGCCTCAAAAAGCATGGTTTTCCGATGGTTCGGGAAGAATAAACCAAACCGGCATGTACATCGCCGATAGCGTGGATAACAATGCAAATGTTTATGTTATGGTTGACTCTATTCTTGTTGAATCAAAATCATTCAGAATAAAAGAACGCGTAACCGGTATAGATTCATACAAGGATATTTCAGGAGTTGGAAATGGCAAAATCGATTTTACAGTCTTTCCTAACCCTGCTGCGAGCGATATCAATATTGAAATAAACGGGGCCATTTCCAGTCAGGATCCCTTGCAAGTATCAATTCTTGATTTACAAGGCAGGACGTTGATTGATAAAAACATGAACAACGGTTACATGGATGTAATATCTCTTGGTACAGATGGGCTAACCGCCGGATTGTATTATATTAGAATCGTTTCAGGTACAAAAACAGGTTTCCGGCAACTGGTTATTGATAAACAATAAAATGGATGATGCCTACCATTTCCCGTTCCCATTCAGATTTCAGGGATGACTGGTATTAAGAGAGGAAGAAAATGAGTATTCCAGGTTTTACCATGGGGTAGGCTTGCTGGGCTTGATGAACCTTATATTGATTTTACCTGCAAGGATGATCGAATGGAAGTTAAATCCGATAGCACGATTTCACAACTATAGTGAATGGATATTAGATGTTATTAGAAGATATAATTTATAATTTATAGAACCTATGTTGTTGAAAAGAAAACTCATGGTGAATTTTTTCTACGTTTTGTTAACGGTTTTTTTGGGGGTTGCTTCATGTAAATCACCCGACAGTCAAACCATTAAAAAACCTAATATCATCATTATCTTCACAGATGATATGGGATATGGAGATTTGGGATGTTATGGCTCGGTAATCCATGAAACTCCGAATATTGACAAACTTTCTGAAAATGGTGTACGATTTACCGATTTTTATACTTCTTCACCTGTTTGCACACCATCAAGGGCTTCCTTATTAACAGGTTGTTACCCGCAACGGATTGATATGGACGTGAACGAGAAACCGCGGGATGAATTCCGGGCAGTATTAACCCCCTTGTCACCGAAGGGCTTAAACCCGCGGGAGATTACTATTGGGAAAGTGCTGAAAACCAAGGGATATGCAACCGCATGCATTGGGAAATGGCACCTCGGGGATCAAAAACCTTTTTGGCCTGGCAACCATGGATTCGACTATTTCTATGGTATCCTTCATTCACATAACCAGGGCACGGAGGATTGTCCACTTGCAATTTTTGAACAGGATAAACTCGTTGAGACCCCTGTTGATATTCCCATGCTAACCAAAAAGATAACGCGAAAGGCTGTTGAATTTATAAATAATAATACCGGTTCTCCATTTTTCCTTTACCTGCCGCATCCAATGCCTCATTTTCCACTTGCTGCCAGTGATGAATTTAAAGGAAAGTCCTCCGACGGCATTTATGGTGATGCCATTGCTGAAATTGACTGGTCCGTTGGAGTTATAATGAAAGAGATTGAAAAATTAGGCTTGCTGAATAATACAATGATTGTTTTTACTTCCGATAATGGTGGAGAAGCCAGGGGTGGGATGGTGAAGGGTGGCTTGAACCATCCCCTGAGAGGGCACAAGGGACAAACCTGGGAAGGGGGCATGAGGGTTCCTTGTATTATTCAATGGCCGGGTATAATTCCGTCAGGCACAGTATGTAAAGAGCTTGCTACAGAAATGGATGTATTGCCTACCTTAGCCGGAATTGTCGATGCCCGCGATCAGCTAAAAAACAGGATTGACGGGCATGATATTTATAACCTGATGGTATCTCCCGAATCTGAAAAATCTCCTTATGATGTTTTCTATTACTACGACAGGGATCAACTACAAGCAATACGTTGGAAAAACTGGAAATTGCATTTAAAGCAGGAACATGGCAGGTACCCTGCAGCCTGGAAAAGCTACACGGAACCTTTTCCAAATTTCGAATTGTATGATCTGGAGAGGGATCCAACAGAAACCTGGAATGTAGCTGGTGATTACCCGGGCATCCTGGATTCCATTCTCGTTTACAAGGATGCAGCCATTGAAGTTTTAGGGGATTTAAACCAGCAGGGTTCCGGTATGAGAACAGCCGGGTATGTTGATTCTGTGTATTGTGTTCATAAAAATTATTAATCTACCATGAAAAGGAAATTGTTTTTTGTTTTATTATTAAA
>CAZAMT010000261.1:0-5948 GCA_964486145.1 uncultured Bacteroidales bacterium | reverse complement strand
GGTTTAAAACAACAGAATGTCTGAGAAATTCCTGATCAGGGTAATAAATGAACAAGCAACTACCCTCTGCAATGGTTTGTATTACATCTTGATAGATATCCAGCGATACCGAAGGGCAACCAAAACTTCTGCCAAGCCTTCCGTGTTTTTTAATAAAGTCGGAGCTGACATATTTGGCTCCATGCATCACGATGGCACGTTTTTTTGCATTGTGATTATATCCTTCATCCATACCGTTTAGATAAAGAGACAGGCCATGTTTACCGTAATAAGTGCTTCCTGTGACGAAAAATCCAAGCGAACTCATGTTTGTTCGCGGGATATTTGAAAACTTTGTTGCAAATTCATTTCCTGAATTTATACCGTGTGCTACCAGATCGTAAAACAAAACCTCGTTATTCTTAACATTGATGACCCACAACCTTTTATCGTTGGAAGATAAACTGAAGTCAATGATGGTAAGAATGTCTTTGTTGAGTAACTCCTTTTCTTCTTTCAAGTTTTTGAAGCCCTGCAAAGCGAGTGAAAAAACCTCCAGGGAAGGCAATTTCAGGGGATTTTTTATCAGCAGATCTTCATATTTTTCTTGCACATTCAGGTAGGATGGGGCTTTTTCTGGTTCGCTGGCAACAAGTTTTAAAAAATGAGAACAAAAAAGAATCACTATAAACAAAGGTAGGATAAACCTGTGGTGCTGATTGAACTGTAAATTTTGTGCAACGGTTTGCTTACCTGACATATTTGACAAACAGTATAATTTGTTGTATTCTTAAATCAAATCTATCGGCGAAAGTATAGATTCATTTTGTTTTATACACTAAAATGTCAGATATATTTACAAAAACTACCAAAGGTGAAGGATGTTCTTAGAAAAAAACGCTCTGGGGAAAGTTTTTAATGCCGTTTACGTTTGATTTTTCTGTCTTTTTCATCCTCCTTACCGAATATTTCTTTGATGGATGATATGATGTTTGTCACAGGTTTATTATCCTCATCTCTTTTGAATATTCGAAAAATAGGGATTAATTTTCGTTCATTTTGTTTTTCCTGAAAATCAGGGCAATTGAAAAGTTCCTCCAAATTATCAATATGTTGAAATCTGAAAAATTCGTTTTCCCAGGATTTGAAGTCAGGATGATCATATGTTTTATCCAAAAAATTTCCTACAAGCGGTAATGCTGTTGCGGCTCCCTGACCATGTGTCAGGTTTCTGAACCGGATCAATGGAAATTCCCCTCCAACCCAGGCGCCGGTTACAATTTTCGGTGTAATTCCAATAAACCATCCATCCGATTGGTTTTGGGTTGTACCTGTTTTTCCAGCCAAATCACCTTTTACATCAAATTGAGTTCGGATGCGCACTCCGGTTCCCTGGCTGACCACAAACCGGAGCATTTGTAGCATTTTTTCGGATGTTTCAGGACTCAATGCCTGTTTACCGTAAGAGATTCCGCTGTGTTTGTATATGGTTTCACCACTGTTGTTTTCAATTCGCTGAATGTAAACCGGATCTATGATTTTTCCACCATTCACAAAAGCTGTGTAGGCGCGCACCATTTCAAAGAGTGAGACTTCCTGAGTGCCCAATGCCAGAGACGGCACGTGATTAAATGTGCCTTCAATCCCCATCTTTGAAGCTGTTTGCACAACATTGTCAATACCGGTTTGCATGATTAACCGTGCAGCCACCGTGTTTACTGAGTTTGTCAGCGCTCCTTTTAGTGAGTAGTATCCTCCGTACTTGCGATCAGAGTTTCGTGGTTGCCAGTTATCATAAGATGTAAATACAACGGTATCATTCGAAATAAACTGGCAGGGTGTAAACCCGTTTTCAAGAGCAGTACCATACACGATCGGCTTGAAGATCGAACCAGCCTGACGCTCGGATAAAACATGGTCGTATTTAAAATGCTTAAAATCAATACCTCCAACCCAGGCGAGAATGAATCCGTTTTCAGGACTCATAGCCAAAAAACCGGCGTGCAAAAAATTCAGGTAATGCCGTAGTGAATCAATACGCGACATGGATTTCGTTTCAACTTTATCCCAGGAGAAAACGCGCATGTCTGATTTTGTGGAAAACGCGTTTTTGATTTCTTCGTTTGAATGGCCGCTTTCCTTGAGATGCTTATAATATGCAGATTGCTGCGTTACATATTCCATGAATTTTTCATCTTTCAGCCATGGATAATTGTTTTTCCATGTTGTTTCAAACAAAGCCTGCAATGCCGACATGTGTTCTTTCATCGCGCTCTCTGCATATGACTGTAAACGAGAATCAATGGTGGTATATATTTTTAGTCCGCTGGTGTACAGATTGTACTGTCTGCCTGTTTCTTTTTCAACATCATCAAGAGTTTTAGTGATTTTTTGTCGTAAAAACTCCCTGAAGTAGGGCGCCAGTCCTGAATGGCCGCTATAAACCTGGTAATCCAGTTGTATTGGTACCTTTTTGATTGAATCGATGTGTAGCTCGTTCAAAAAATTGTATTTATGCATCTGGCCCAATACAACATTTCTTCGCGTGATGGAATTCTCATAATTTGTTCGGGGATTGTAAAGAGACGGTCCTTTTAACATTCCAATAAGAGTGGCAGCTTCTTCAACCTTAAGGGTTGCAGGATGTTTATCAAAAAAGCGTTTTGAAGCAGTTGTCAGACCGTATGTATCCTCTCCAAAAGAAACGGTATTGACATATAAACTGAGGATTTCTTCTTTGGTATATATTTGCTCTAATCGAAGCGCAATGATGTGCTCTCTTGCTTTATTCACCGGTAAGCTCATTATTCCACGGTTTTGTCGGGGAAACAGGTTTTTTGCCAGTTGCTGGGTAATTGTACTTCCACCTCCAGCGCTCTCGTCACGCATTAAAATTGATTTGAAAATTACCCGCAGCATGCTGCGCGTATCAATTCCATTATGTTCGTAAAAACGAATGTCTTCGGTTGCAATTAATGCATTAACAACTTGCCTGGGTACAGCATCAAGCGCGATATTGACACGATTTTTAATGTAATATCTTCCCAACAAAACATTGTCGGCTGAATATATCTCAGTGGCTTCATCCTGGGTAATGTTTTTTAATTTTTCTTTTGTCGGCACAGGGCCGAACATTTCCAGTAAAACCAGGATGTACAGCAAAACCGAAAACAAAAGAACACCTGCACCAGCTATGGTGGCGGCTATCCAGATACGTTTATCTTTAAAAATGGTGATGAATGGCTTGAAAAAACTTCTTAACCTGTAATTTAACTTTAAAATTTTCAGTGGAATACCCATAATTTAGGATTTTGCTCAATTTCTTATCAATAATCGGGCCTTAGTGAAAAATTTTAGGAATTGTGACATTCGTTTCAATCTAATCTGCCCTATCGGCTTCCGCCGATCCCTTCGGGGTTCATAAATTATTGATACTAATTAATGGCAGAGCAGAGCTGGTATCGTAAAAGGCGCTAATAGCCCGGTTTAGTTTACTTTCAATGAGCTCCGCTGCGGTTCGGTTCACTTGTTCTCGCCCAGGCGAGGGTTAGTGTAAATTAATCGTAATCTGTTTATTAGCATAAGGAAGTTAATTAATAAGGCTAAAGCATATCAAAATAATTTCGTCCATAAAATACGTCTATCTTGATTGAAAGGAGTAATACAAAAAATTTATGTGGCCGCAATAAACAATGTGCTTCGTGAAATAACTCAACAATTATGTTTAAATTCATCCGGTAAAATTAGTGATTTGTTTGTATGGAGGACATTACCTATATCATCATTCTCGCGGTTTCCATGATTGGCCTTTTGGCCGGACTGATACTAAAGAAAATTGAGCGTTCCATCATTACGGAACCCCTCATTGCATTGTTTGCCGGTATTATACTGGCACAACTTGGATATACATCTCCAAATATTTATCATTGGACAGGCATCGTGGCCAAATATACGATGGTTATAGCTGTCACTGCATCAGCTTTACGGGTTCCGTATGCATTTCTTCGAAATTTTAAATGGGAGTCTGTCATCATATTGATTGCTGGCATGGCAGGTATGTGGGCGATGACAGCGTTGATCATAAAATTCGTTTTAAATTTCAACTGGATATATTGCTTTCTGCTTGGGGCCATCCTTACACCTACGGATCCGGTTATTTCATCAGCCGTTATTTCTGGTTCTGCTGCTCGCGATACGCTTCCTGAACGCATCAGACAAATGATTTCATTTGAATCAGGGGCAAACGACGGGCTGGCCATGATGATGGTATTGTTGCCACTTTTTATAATAAGTTTACCGGAAAGATCTTTACAACAATGGGCAGTGCAAGTAGTGGTTTTGGAGAACCTGGTGGGTGCAGTTACAGGCCTAATGGCTGGAGGATTTATAGGTAAAATGGTTCACAGTGCACATGAAAAAAAGCTAATGACATCCAAATCATTGTTCGCATCTGCTTTGTTCATGGCATTGTTTGTTATGTCATTATCGGAATTGCTTGGTATCAATGCAATTATCACGGTGTTTGCAGCAGCCATTGTTTATGGATTTAGCATCAACAAAGGTAAAGAATTAAAGCAGGAGAGGGTGCAGGATGTGCTGGAACGTATTTTTGTAATACCGGTATTTGTTCTGTTTGGAATGATTTTACCAATAGAAAAATGGATAGAAGCTGGCTGGCAGTATGTTATATTGGCAATTGTAATTCTATTTTTGAAAAGAATACCCGTGTTTTTGGCATTGAAACCGGCACTCGGAAAATTCAGAAAACAATCCCGGGATGTTTTATTTATGGGTTGGTTTGGCCCCATTGGTGTAGCAGCAATGTTTTATGCTTTCCATGCCGAGGCAAAACTAACAGCTTTCAGTGATGATATTTGGCCGATTGTAAGTTTTATAATCTTTACTTCTGTTATCATCCATGGACTGACAAGTTATCCGATGGCCCGGCTTTATTCGTTTTTGAATGGAGAAGAAGAAAATGATGATACTTCCTATGAGTAGCATTTAAATTTTGTCGATGAGGTTGACTATGTAAGAAATTCGATAGTTACACCCCTGTTATTTGCTATTTTTGTAATAATCCATGGCTTTGTTCATATGATTGTTCAAAGCACGTATCCTGCTATTCGGATGGGGATGTGTTGATAAAAACTCCGGCGGTCGAGATTGTCCCTGGCTTTTTTCCTTCATTCTTTCCCAGAAAGCAGGCGCTGCCTGCGGATTGTAACCTGCCAAGGCCATAAAATATAAACCAAGCTCATCTGCTTCGCTTTCATGTTTGCGACTATAGGGAAGCATAACACCCACTTGCGTTCCTAAACCAAATGCTGCAAGCGCAAGTTGCTGTGTGGTTTCTTTTTCTTTTTTAAGAGCTTCCGACAGCGCAAGTCCCCCAAGTTGGATTAACAACTGCTGTCCTAATCGCTCGTTGCTGTGTTTTGCAACTGCATGTGCAATTTCATGTCCCATAACCACCGCTACACCTGTTTCATCATTACAAACCGGCATGATGCCTTCATAAAAGGCAATCTTTCCTCCCGGCATGCACCAGGCATTTAAAATATTATCTTCAAGTACGTGAAATTCCCATGTATAACCTTCAATGCGCTTTGATAAATTATTTTGTGCCATGTATTTTTCAACTGCTTTGGATACCTTTAGTCCGGCTCCGTTGACCATGTTGATGTAATTCTGATTGTTTGATTTTTTGCTCTCATCAAGAACCTGATTATAACTGGATTTTCCCAATGAGATCATTTGTCCGGAAGGTATGGGTGCAAATTGTTTTCTGCCTGTAAATGGCACTGTTGAACATGCAACAAAAATAAGGATTCCTGCATACATTGATGCGAAAAACAAATATGACTTTTTCATGTGTTTTTGTATAAATTAATCTCAGTTGTTCATCATTTTCCATATGAAAATTACATGACATAACAAATTTCACACATGGTTGTTTTTAAATAATG
>CAZAMT010000260.1:0-5969 GCA_964486145.1 uncultured Bacteroidales bacterium | reverse complement strand
CTATTTTATCCCAACACTCAAAAACCTGACTGTGGAGCCGGGCCATGAATAAAAAAAGGAACGTGAAAAAAAATATGAAGCGACTGAATGGCATGGTCTTATGGTTTGGTGTTCGGGTCTTGTGTCAACAGTAATCAATAAAATTTTTACTTTTTAGGATACACCGGACTTACCCAGTCAATACCGGGTTTGTATTTGCTTTTACTGGCCCAGATAATTCCCCGTTGCATCATTTCGAGTGCTTCGGGTACATTAAAATCGGCAGCAACATGCCCCAGGGATAAATAAAATACACGACCTTTACCAAACATTTTTTTCCAGGCCACGGGCATGGTAGCACCGCCAATCCAGTCGGCATGTTCATCGGTAAATGTTGTAGTGGCCATTACCTTAACATTTGGATCAACATGCATGTAATATTGCTCGGAATGCATTTGAAAGTCGTTAATACCACTGGTAATATCGTCATCTTTATCAGTAATATTAACTGTATAGTCAATAACTCCGCCCGGATGGGCCACCCATTGTCCACCCACCATAAACTGGTATTGTGTATTCTCACGAAACGAATCACCAAGACCTCCGTGCCATCCTGCAATGCCAACACCACCTTTAACGGCATCTAACAGACCCTTGGCTTGTTCTTTGGTAATCTTTCCCATGGTCCAGATTTGTACAATAAAATCAAGGCTGTTCATCAATTCGGTATCCGTATAACTATCCAATGTATCCGATACAAAAACTTCAGCTCCTGCACTTCGCATCCACGGTACAAAAATATCGCGGCACTTATCGGGTTCATGACCTTCCCATCCGCCCCATACAAACAGCACTTTCTTCCCGGATAAGGGTTTTTCTTTCAGTGCTTCTGCAGCAAACAATTCATTGGCCATCATTGTGCCGGCACTTAACATGGTTATCTGTTGGGCAAATCTTCTTCGTTTCATAATATCCTGTTTTTAATTTTTTATAGAATTTGGTAGTTTACTGCAATATAATAAAAAACCCGGAAATTACTCCGGGATTTTATCCATGTCTATCAAATTTTATTCACCTGGAACATAATCTGTTCGAAGAACCCTGAATTCGGTTCTACGATTCAACTGGTGAGCAACTTCCTTTTCCATCTCAGTATCGAGGTTATCAATGTATTCAGCATCCAGCACATCACCAATTTCAAAATTGGTTTGCTCTGCTGTTTGTTCATCAATTACCCTTGGCACCGATTCACCATATCCTTTGGCTGTCAGGCGATCGTTGGAAATACCTTTTTGAATCAAATATTCCACGGCAGATTGCGCACGTTTTTGTGAGAGTTCAACATTGGCTTCGTCACTTCCCCGGTTGTCCGTATGCGACATAAGTTCAATGGTGATATTCGGGTTATCTTCCAGTGTTTCAACGAGTTTATCCAGCATAACCATTGACTCCGGGCGCAAATCCCATTTATTGAAATCGTAAATAATGTTTGGAAGCTCGATCGGTTTTTCTATGGATGATAATAAAATGGATGTTCTGAAATCGCGGCTTTGGCTAAGCCCTTTTGTTGTTTCCCGTTCTTTTCCATTAAGGTAACCTTCTGCGGAAGCAATGAACAGGTAATCCGTTCCGGGTTTTAACATGAAACGGAACGAACCATCATCATCCGTGGTTGATTCCAGGGTTATGCCATCACTGCTGATCGATTTGACAATTGAACCTTCGATGGGTTCATCGGTCTTTTCATCCAAAACCCTTCCAATGATATTAAAACGCAAAGGCGGTAACATGAACATAAATATATCATCATCGCCTCGTGTAGTGCGGCTGGAAGTAAAATATCCACGTTCTATTTCTTTCTCGAACACAATACCAAAATCGTCTGCAAAGGAATTGATGGGATATCGCATATTTTCAACTTCCCAGTTACCATCTTCTTTTTGGGTTGCCTTAAAAATATCCAGACCACCCATTCCAATGTGACCGTTTGACGCAAAATACAAGGTACCATCCGGATGCAGATAAGGATACACTTCTTTCGCTTCTGTATTGATCTGTGGTCCAAGATTCTCAAGATTCTCCCATTCTTCCGATTTGCTTGTACGGGTCATTTTCCAGATGTCCATGTCGCCTGCTGTTCCTTCCATATCCGACACAAAATACATGGTTAATTCATCAGCAGAAACTGCCGGATGAGCTGCCACGATACTGTCGGAGGTTAATCCCAGGGAAGAGGCTTTGCCCCAGTCCTCACCTTCTCTTGTTGCAGTATAGATATTGCAACCCATGGCCTTGTTTTTATTTTTATGACACCTGGTAAAGTATATGGTATTGAAATCCGGTGAAAGCACGGGCGTACCATCTTCAAATTCGGAGTTCACATTCTCACCTAGCGGTACCGGTTCGCTCCAACTACCCTTTCTGTCAATGGTAGATGTATAGATATCGGTGAAATTTTCGTTGGTTGCACCATGAATGGCCTCTCCGGTTGAACCATCCCTGGATGACGTGAAATATACAACACCATAATCTTCACGGGCATAGTACGGACTAAAGTCAAGTTCCCGCGAATTAAAAAACTTCATGTTCTCAACCTCATAACCATTCGGATTTGACATCCATTCCATGGCTAATTCACATGATAAAATGCCATTTTCACCACGTGGATCATCAGGCACAAGTTCTTTGTATTTCTGAAACTGGGCAATGGCTTCTTCATATTCCTCATTTTTTTTCATTGATTCGGCATACTTCAGGTACACTTCCGGGCGGTTGTATCCTCTGGAAATAGCCTTTTTGTACCACATTTCAGCTTTCCGGGGCTCATTGGTACGGAAAAAGCTTTCGGCAATGAGAAAAACAATTTCGTTTTTTTCTTCCTTATTACCTGTTTGGTTGTAGGCGTCTTTCAAAAGGTCAACAGCTATTTTGTATTCTCCTGCTTCAAATGCTTCATAGGCTTTTGCCGATCGCCTGCCCTTTTGCCCAAATGCTGTTGATGCAGCAATGGCAAAAATGAGTATTGTTGTATAAATATATGCATGTTTCATAATCCAATCATCCTTAAAATAATTGTTTAAAATTAGATCAAATATTGTTAAAATAAAAAGAAGGCTGCATGTATACAATCCGAAATCTTAATTATCAGGTTGACACAATTTACCTTTTCTACGTGAAACGCACAAATGCTGGAAAAATTGCCCGAATTGGAAGAAATACAGGATAGCTGGTTGGATATTAAGTATAGTAATATCTTTGAACGAATTAAAGAACAACAGGTTAATGACAAATGAAACCGACCTCCAACAAATCGGAGCAAGCTATCCGCCAATTGTCAAACAAGTTGTCTGAAATAATCACTGAGGCGCACTGCGCTTTCGCATAGCTTCAGCGGAGCAAGCGCTACCATGATTGAAATAAGTGCCAAATTTCAGGTTTGGACACAATTTTTAAATACATTGAATAAAATTGCGTTTTTTAAAAATATATTCATATTTTTGGATATGTTTATCTTTAATACAGTTCTCATGAAATCCAAAACTTACTTCACTTTTATTTGTTTTTTGTTTTTCAATCTCAGCGGATTTGCAAATAATATTCAAATCAGCAATATTCAACTTACCGGACAAGATCTGAACGATCAGTTTACCCTCATTGAATTTGATGTGCAATGGGAGAACTCCTGGCGCATCACTGTTGGTCCTTCGAACTGGGATGCAGCCTGGATATTTGTGAAATATCGGCAAAGCGGTGGAGAATGGCAGCATGCTTCCATAAATCATGTTACCGGGGATGCATCATCAGATGGCCACGCACAACCGGAAGGGGCCATAATTAAAACCCCGGAAGATGGAACAGGGATCTTTATTTATCGTAATTCCGCAGGCAGCGGCAATGTAAGTTTTCAGGGCGCAAGGTTGCGATGGAACTATGGTATCGATGGTGTAAACGATGAAGCCATTGTTGACCTGAAAGTATTTGGCATTGAGATGGTCTATGTTCCGGAAGGAGCATTTGAGCTTGGTTCACCGGGAGGAACGGAAAATGGGAAATTTTATAAGTACCCCGGCACGAACACCGTTTTTGAAGTTACCTCTGAAAATGCAATCCCGGTGGGCGCTAGTAGCGGTTCACTTTACTACGATGTAATCGGAAATTCAGGTGACCAGGATGGCCCCGTTCCGGCAGCTTATCCGAAAGGGTTTTCCGGGTTCTATTGCATGAAGTATGAAGTTAGTCAGGAACAATGGGTTGCCTTTTTCAATTGTTTGACCGATAATCAGAAAACGAAGCATGACATTACAGGTACATCTGGTAAAAACAACGATGATGAGGTAGCTGGCAACGGAATTTCCTGGGAAACAGGGCAGGCAACAACGCTAAATCCGGCACTACCATTGAATTACGTGTCATGGGTTAATACAAATGCATATGCCGATTGGGCTGGTTTACGTCCAATGACCGAACTTGAATACGTAAAAGCCTGTCGTGGAAACTTACCGGCAGTTGCTGATGAATTTGCCTGGGGAAATGCAAATATTTATACAACCAACTACACCCTTGCAAATGAAAAAACATCACAGGAACTGGTTTTAAATCCCGGATCAGGATTGGGAAATGCTGTTTACAATGAAACTTTCACCGGCCGCCCATTGAGGGTTGGAATACTGGCAGCAAGTGCTGTTAATAAAAACAGGGAAGAAAGTGGTGGTAGTTATTACGGGATTATGGATCTGAGTGGAAATTTGTATGAACGGGTCATTTCCATTGGTCATGCTGATGGAAGATCATTCACCGGACAACACGGTGACGGCCGGTTGACAATTGATGGTGATGCCAATGTAGCCGGCTGGCTGGCCGGAGGAGCCGGAGGAGGATACATTGGAGGTAGTTATGCAAACGGTCAGGTTTATATCAGGATTGCTGACAGGTACGATGCAGCAACTACTAGTGATTTAGCGAATTCCAGGGTTGGATTTCGTGCAGTTCGCTCAGCCCCATAATTTGCGTATGAAAACCAAAGTTGTCACCGGTTTTGTGGTTTTAATGCTTGCCAGTTTCTTCCATTGTTATCCGCAGTTTAATGGCGGAATGAATGACGGGGTTGGAAACGGAATTGCATATGGCATGCCTGTGGAAGGAAACAAAACCTTTAGTTCAGTATTCTACGGAGGCCAAAACGATGGTTTTTCTTACAAAAGAATACACCTGCATATGTCAGGAATATCTCCCGTTGGAAGATTTTCGGGAGGCCTTGGAGAAGGAACTGAACAGGAACAGGCAGCTTTCTCCCTTAATGGAACTTCACTTTATGCACTATTTACCGGCGGAAAATCCGAAGGTCATGATGTTGAGCAGTATTCCGTGTTTCCTTCAGGAATTGCAGCAAATGACTTGTATTCAGGAGGTATAGACGAAGGGTTTGCCATATCCTTGCATTCAAATAATTTGCAGAATGATATACCTGTGTCTATGTATGCAGGAGGTGAAAATGAAGGTACTTTTTTTCAAGCAGGATACGACAGAATTGCTGCACCAGACATTGACATGTTCACCGGATCATCGAACGATGGGCATTATCAAAAAAACTACCGGGGTTTACTGGATATGGATGTTTATCATACCATATTTCCAGGGGGTGCGGATGACGGTTTCACAATTGAAGTTCAATCTGTGACATTAACCAACGGCTCTGTTGGAACTCCAAAACGTGTTTCTACCAATTCCATATCCGTTTATCCAAACCCGGTAAATGAAGGATTTTTTTATGTCAGATTATCAAAACCGCATGCTATTGATGAAAATTTGCAATTGCATCTCAATAGTATTGATGGCAAAGAAATCCCTGTTGAAATTGATATCATGGACGATATCATAAAAGTAAAATACCATGATTACCTTACCCAGGGTGCATACATCCTTACCCTCCGTTTAGCTGATAATACACATTTAAAAGCAACGATAATAGTTAATTAAAACTTTCCACGGTT
>CAZAMT010000259.1:0-6014 GCA_964486145.1 uncultured Bacteroidales bacterium | reverse complement strand
TAAACTTCCCCGAAACAAGTTCGGGGCGGGCTATAAAATTCAGGATTAACCTCAATGATTCAACTTTTGTCTATTTATTTTACATTAACTGTAAAATATTTTGACATTTGAACATTCCAATAAAATTGTAAAAGCCTAAAAATGAAAATGTTATCATTCGTGGTATGTCAATTGATTATATATAATAAATTGCAATTCACAACTCCGGTTACAATTTTATAACTTGTAGGATATTAAAAATGAATTAAATGATAAAGACAGTTAACCTAAGCAAAATTTTCCGGACAGACGAAATTGAAACCACCGCACTAAATAACATCAGTTTCGAGGTACAACCGGGGCACTTTGTGGCCATTATGGGCCCTTCAGGTTGCGGTAAATCTACGCTGCTGAACATTTTGGGCCTGCTTGACAATCCAACCAAAGGCGAGTATTTCTTTAACGGTGTTGAGGTATCCAAGTACCGTGAAAACAAGCGAACGGATCTCCGTAAAGGCAATATTGGCTTTGTATTCCAGAGTTTTAACCTCATTGATGAGCTTAATGTTTACGAAAATGTTGAATTGCCTTTGATTTACCTGAAGTACAGCGCCCGACAACGGAAACGAAAGGTGATGGACATCCTGGAACGCATGAAAATTGGTCACCGTAAAAATCATTTCCCGCAACAGTTATCAGGCGGTCAGCAGCAACGGGTGGCCATTTGCCGGGCGGTGGTAATGGGCCCCAAACTCATCCTTGCCGATGAACCTACCGGGAACCTCGACTCCAAACACGGGCTTGAAGTAATGAACCTGCTGAAAGAACTAAATGAAGAAGGTACAACGATCGTAATGGTAACCCACAGCAAGCACGACTCCGAATTCGCATCACGAATTGTGAATTTATTTGACGGACAGATTATTACAGAAAATATCCGGTCAGTGACGGAGACGTTGATTTGATAATTAGGCTGCAGGTATATGATCCGCTTTTATATAAATAATGTTTTTAGAAGAATTATGTAAATGAATAAAATACCCCGTATCTTATTTTCATCAAATCTAAATTCGTCAATTATCATCATAAGTCTGGCCATTGGATTGGCATGTGTCAACCTAATCGCAACATTTATTACATGGGAACTAAATACCGACGGGTTCCATGAAAATAAGAAACGCATCTATTCCCTCCTGGCCGATGACCCATTTTCTGAGGGTGACAAAATGTATTATACCCGTTTTGGATCAGCGGAATACATGAAGGATAACTTTGCAGAGGTTGAAGATTTGTGCCGCATTTCGAATAAGAATCCGGCAAAAGTGATTGTCAATCAACAGAAATATTTTGATAAACCAAAAGTGATTGGCGCTTCCCCAAATTTCTTTGGCTTTTTTTCCTATGAAATTAAAGCCGGCAATCCGGAATTGCTTCTGGAAACCGGAAATGATATCGTAATTTCAGAAGAATTGGCTGCAAAATATTTTGGAGATTTTAGTCCTCTTGGACAATTGATAATTCTTGCCAACAGGGATAGAAATGATACGATGCTGGTGAAGGGTGTTTTTAGGAAACCAGTTGAAAATACGCAGATTATTTTCGATATGGTGCGCAAAATTGATGATGAGGATTCACGATGCTACCTTTGCCTGACGCCAAATACAGATGTAGATAAACTAGAGAAAAAATTTGCGGATAATAAAGAATCTATCCCGATTGTGCATGATGGAACACGCGGAACTCATTACCTGAAAAAGCTTAACGATACTTACTTTGACACTTCAAGAAAACAGACCATAGAAGCCAGTCGTGATAAAAGCGATCTAAAAATTGCCTTTGTAATTGCATTGCTGATTGTGGGCGTAGCCATTTTTAATTACCTGGGATTATTGAATAACCGATTGCTTGGAAAAGCTTTTGAATACTCAATCAGGCGCATTAATGGCAGTTCTAAAGCTGCGTTGATAACTGATTTTATGTTGGAATGCATGCTACTGGTTGGTATTGCATTTATCTCCAGCTTTTTTCTTATGTGGCTGTTCGTTCCTTTTTTTAATACCCTTATCGGAAGTTATATTTCATATTTTACTGTATTTCAATCGAAATTCCTGGGTATCCTGCTGGGCATCCCCGCGTTCATTCTTTTGGTAACATTCCTTTTTGTTTATTGCCGTATCAGATTTAAAGAACTTGATGCCGGATTGAAACCAGCAAATTTTTCACAGATGCACATCCCGGCTTTAAACGTCAGCCAGCTTGTTATTTCCATTATTTTAATTTCAGCCTCACTAATTATTATCAAACAAATTAATTACATCACCAAAAAGCATATAGGAATAAACAAACAGGTACTGGAAGTGAAAATTCCACGGCAATACTTCCCCAAAACAGCGGTATTTAAGGCTGAACTCGAAAAATTGCCTTCGGTGAATTCAATTTCCGTAGCCAATGCCTCACCGGTGCTGGAACATTTTCTGGTACTGCTTCATTACAAGGACAATGGGAAAGATAAGCAGTATACACCATCAGTTTTTGTAGGAGATGAAAACTACGTTAAAACCCTGGGTATAAACATCATCAAGGGTGATGGTTTTTCGGGCAATGAAGCTTCTGACAAAAACAAATGCCTTATAAATGAATCGCTGGCTAAACTTTTTGTGGATCGCGAATTAATCGGGAACAGCCTTCCGGGTAATGAGGATCTCATAGTTACAGGGATTGTGAGAGATTTCCATTACGGCAGTTTAAAAGAATTTGTAGAGCCGGCATATATTGCTTATGGGAACGATGGCAATCATCTTATGGTGGAGTCTTCACCTGGCAACATGACCAAAACGAGAGAGGATATTACGAAAGTTTGGAACAAATTAATTGCTGATTATCCCGTAAATATTGAGTCGGTAGGTGAACGTTATGAATGGATGCACCGTGATAATAAAAACTATGCAAAACTGATTGGGGCGTGCTGCTCAATCAGCGTGTTTTTATCAATGATTGGTTTGTTTGCAGTATCGTTTTACACCAGCCGAAAACGAACCAAAGAAGTGGGAATTCGCAAAGTAAATGGGGCAAAAATTAAGGAAATAATTTCGATGCTTAATAAAGATTTTATCAAATGGGTAGCTATCGCTTTCGCAACTGCCTGTCCTATCGCTTATTTTGCTATGAACAAATGGCTTGAAGATTTTGCCTACAAAACTGAATTAAGCTGGTGGATTTTTGCACTGTCGGGTATTGTTGCATTGTTTATTGCCCTGCTAACTGTAAGCTGGCAAAGCTGGCGGGCGGCAAGAAGAAACCCGGTGGAGGCGTTGCGTTATGAATAGAGTTTTCTTTGAAAAGTTAGGATAGCTAATCTGTTTGCCACTAAATCAATATGTCACCAAGGTTCTCCCGGCTTTATTCATATATTTGAAATGGTGAATACTTTTGGCCTTTGAGCCGTGATGGCTAAAATTTTAAGATCATACATTGTATAAAAAATGGACATGATATGTCAAATATTTTGACAATTCCGTTTTAGGCAAGCATTTTAATTCGCTAAATATGAACACTTTAAAAATATTGGCATTGGGATTGGCTTATATCCATTAAAACCATTAAATAAATGACCTCAATTTCTTATTTTATCAAGCTCAGCTTCCGTAATCTCTTCAAACGAAAGAGTTTCTCCATAATAAATATTGCTGGATTAACCATCGGCATAACAGCCAGTATTTTTATCCTCCTGTATGTGCGATATGAAACTTCATTCGATAATCATAATCCCCAAGCCGGTAACATTTACCGCATTGTTGAAAAACAAAAGCAGGATGGAGTTATCTATGCAGCAGCGCCACAACCGCTATCTGTAACGTTGAACCGCGATTTTCCGGAGGTTGAGCATGCCGTGGGTATCTCAAATCTAACAAGCGACATTTTGGTCGCAGAAGCAAGGTATCCCCAGGTATCTCTGGCAATGACAGAGAAAGAGTTTTTTACAATGTTCAATTTCCCTCTTATCATGGGAGACTCTGATCGGGTTTTTCGCGATGCAAATGGTGCAGTTATTACGCAATCATTTGCAGAAAGCGTTTTTGGCAATGCAGATCCTTTAGGGAAAACAATGGAAATTCATGGGAATAGCTTTGAAATCAGAGGTATATGCAAAAATATGCCCTCCAATTCCCTTTTTTCTTTTGACGTTATGGTATCCGACCTGTTCAGATACAAAATGTTACCAAATTGGGATGACCGCTGGTGGAATGGTGGACTTTTTACATTCGTAACATTTGTAAATCAGCAGGTTCCAGCCAACTTTGAAGATATGCTTCTGAATATGCAGCAAAAATATTATCCTGATTACTTGTTGAACAGACATGAACATCTTGTAATGCCTTTCAAAAACAGTCACCTGAATCCTGTTATTCTTGGAGATCTAAAACCTGCTGTATCCCTGCTTTACATGTGGATTTTGGGAAGTATTGCTATCGCCATTTTAATAATTGCCTGTATCAATTTTATTAATATTTCCATTGCTATGGCCACCAAACGTCATGTTGAAACCGGTATTAAAAAAGTTATCGGGGCAAATACCCGTTTTCTGATTCGTTCTTTTTTATTTGAAATGGGAATGCTTGTATTCATTGGCCTGGTGCTTTCCATGTTGCTTATCAAGACACTTTTTCCTTATTTTAATCAACTTATTGATAAAGATATTACCCTGTCTTTTACTGATCCCATGCTCTGGAGTGGGTTGATTTTATTCGGATTACTGGCCATTATACTGTCCGGATTGTATCCGGCTTTGTACTTGTCCAGACCTTCTCCTATGCAGGTATTCCGCACCAAAGGCTTAAACAGCCGGGGGAACAGTACCTTTCAAAAAAGCGTGGTAGTATTGCAATTTGTGATAACCATTGCCCTGGGAACCGGGTTAATGTTCATGTTTAAACAGGTGAATTACATGCAAAATCATGAGTTGGGATTTGACAAGGAAAACCTGTTGATTCTTTCAGCGAGGGCTACTGGTCAAAACAAAGCCGAGCAGTTGAAGAACACCGATTTATTTATTGAGAAAGTGAAACCCTACCAGGCCCGGTACCAATTTAGTAAAGCCTCGGTAACCGAATTTGTTCCGGGATTTGGATACTGGAATAATTTCAAAGTTTACCCGGAAGGTAATTTCCATGATATAGGTTTAGAACTTACTTCAGCAGCGGTGGATGAAAATTTTGTGGATGTTTTTAAACGGGAAATGACCATGGGACGTTTTTTCTCCGGTGAAATCGCATCCGACGACAATACACTCATCATCAATGAAGCAGCATTCAAGAAATTCGGCTGGAAAGATATTGAGAACAAATACATAGGTTTTCATGATAAAAACAACCGGGTGCCTGTAATTGGTGTAATTAACGACATACACATTAGCTCCCTTCAACATCCCATCGAACCCATGATTTACAGGTTTGGAGCAAAAAACAATTATCCGGGGTTTATTACATTCCGGGTAAATCCTGAACAAAAACCGGAAACAATCAACTTCTTCAAATCCCAATGGAATCAACTTTTCCCGGAGATTCCTTTCGAATCAAAATGGATTACAGACCAGTTTGAAGCAGCCTACGGAGAAGAAAAAAAGCTCATGAGCATCATGGGGATTTTTGCCGGATTGGCCTTGTTTCTCTCTCTATTGGGTATTGTTGCATTAAGTGTTTTGTTTTCAGAACGTAGAATCAAGGAAATCGGCATTCGTAAAGTTAACGGAGCTAAAGTGAGAGAAATTCTGGTAATGCTGAATGGTAACTTTGCCCAATGGATAATTATTGCATTTGTGGTAGCGTGTCCGATTACCTGGTTTGCCATTAGAAAATGGCTGGAAAACTTTGCATACAAAACTCCGATGCACATTTGGATTTTTTTCCTGTCCGGAAGCATTGCAATGGCAATTGCATTGCTCGCCGTGAGCTGGCAAAGTTTTCGGGCAGCAAACCGCAATCCGGTGGATGCGTTGCGGTATGAGTAACTAAGCCCAAATAACTCTCCAGGTTCAA
>CAZAMT010000258.1:0-6131 GCA_964486145.1 uncultured Bacteroidales bacterium | reverse complement strand
ATGATTATTAAAGGTTCTTCTACGACGAACTACCGGATAAACTCAATAACTTAATAACTTAATTAACTTAATAACTTGGTAACTTAATTATTATAAACACATGAAAGATAATTATCAATGTATGGAAAAAGCCTATATCCATGATTTTTTTCGAAGAGGAAAAATGCAATGGTTCAGGATAAGTTTTATTTTAACAGGTATTGTTTCAACGTGTTGGTTTTTGTGGAGGGTACTGCAGAAACCCAGCCGCATCTATTACCCCTGCATGCAGGCAACGGCACCCATCATGTCGGCATTTTTAATATGGGTGTCAGGTTTTATCATTACTGTTTTTTCTTTCAGAAAAGCCAGACTTGCATGGACAAATAGCCGGTATACAATTTCCATTGGTTTGTTTTTTCTTGGCATTATCGGTGGAGTTGTATTACTGGCGGCAAATGTAATCGAAAGCCTTGCTGACCCCACCAATGATGTACCGCGGGTAATTGAATTACCTGATGCAAGAAATGTACCAATGGGTGAAGGTTATGGCCTATATAACGGACGTGTTGTATGGGTACATGATCCGGAAGCCACCAATGAAAATTGTACAAATACAGAAGGTGATTACTGGTTTGAAGATGTAAACTCCAACCAGGAAACGATAGAAAAAATGCTTACTGACGGAGTAATGAAAATCGCAGGTGAAAATACCGTGCAGAATGCCTGGAATGCATTGTTTACTTATCACAATAGAAAGAAGGGGAGGGGTAATCATGGTTACCAGGCAGGAGAAAAGGTCTGTATTAAAATAAATCTTGCCAATTCCTCTTATCTGGGGTTTACCAGCAACGACAAAATGGATGCTACGCCACAACTGGTGCTTGCCTTGTTAAAGCAACTTATTGATGAAGCAGGTATTGCACAGGAAAATATAACCCTTGGCGATCCATTCCGCACTTTCCGGGATATTTATTGGGAAAAATGCCATATTGTTTATCCGGATGTAAAATACATTGACAATACAGGTGAAAATGGCAGAATACTTACCGAGGTTACCAAAACTGATGAATACTATACCAGCGATGGCAGGTTTTCATCACCCATTCCTGAGGCTTATAAAGAAGCCGCATATTTCATCAACATGCCATGCCTCAAATCACATGATGTGGCCGGAATTACCATTGGCGCAAAAAATCATCAGGGTTCGGTTTTAGGTACCGGCCAAACAGCGAAAAATCAGCAAATGGGCAAAGATTTGCACTATTGTTATCCTGCCAACACCGGATACTATAACATGGGTAATTACCGTCACCTGGTTGATTACATGGGAAATCAATACATGGGTGGCAATACAGTACTTTATATAGTTGATGCCATCTGGACGGGACATAACTGGAACGGTGTTGTGTATCCGTGGCAGATGGAACCATTCAATGATGATTGGATGTCGTCGTTGTTATTATCACAAGACCCTGTGGCTATCGAATCCGTTGGATTTGACTTTCTTTTCGAAGAATACCGGGCTCATGGGGATCTCAGAAAAGGTGATTTTCCGCTGTATGAGGCAACCCAGGATTATATCCATCAGGCAGCCGATCCGGCTAACTGGCCTTCAGGTATAAGCTATGATCCTGAAAATGACGGAACACCTATTCAAAGTCTTGGTGTGCACGAGCACTGGAATGGAGTTTCCGATAAACAGTACACGGGTAACCTTGGTGAACCCGGAGGTATTCACCTGGTTGCGGTACCATTATCACTCGTTGCAGGTAGCGATAACCAGTTTGAAAAGGATACGACATCAACAACATCCATAGAAAAACTTACTGATAAAATTGACTTGCAGGTGCATCCGAATCCTGCATCCGATTGGATTAGCGTGTCATTTAAACTGGACCAACCCGAAGAAATTAACATTGCCCTTTATAATCTTAAAGGACAAAAAGTAACCGTCCTTGAAACCATGTATTGCTCTGTTAATCAATTCAACAAATCGTATAACATATCCGGCCTTGATTTACCTGCTGGAGTTTATATATACCGCATAAACATCGGAAATGCCAATCCATTGGGTCAGGCATCCGGAAAAATCAAAATTGTCTACCGATAAATATTCCCTAATTCAAGGCTTTGGTACCAACCGAAGCTGTTTGAAATTTGCAATGACATGCGTATTGCTGTAACCAGCATAAATTGTAACATTTCCGTGTGCGTCTTTGGGAAGTGATACCTCTCCCACTTTTACGGTTTTATAGTTGTACCAACCTTCAGGATCTTTAATCTTATGTTTGATATCCTGATCTCCAATTTTTACATGGATATCATTATCATCTCCTAATTCCGTTGCACCATAAACAAGTTCGATATCATATGTGCCTTCGCGTATGGTCCGGTAATTCCATTGCATGGTACCTCCTTCATTCCATGTTTTAAGTTCGTTGCCCCGGTGTTCGCCCCAACGCTTATTAAATTCGTAAGATATATTACCAAGGAATTTCGCATCGGCAGGTAAAAAGGTGGCTGTATGAAAGGGGTCAATGATGGGGGGGAGTTGCTGTGCTTCAAGTTCTCCAGTATAATCAACTACCAGCGTGTGTACAGGTTGCGCCAACAATTCCGCAGAAATGTCTCCCGGAGGTAAATCAATGATGATGTCTTTATCAGCAGTTAATGTATAATTGAGTTTTGTTGCTGTTTTATCGGCAAGAAAATAGATACGTTCCACATCTGCATCTACTTCCGGTAGTGCAAATTCATTTGATTGGGGCCAGTCAAACAAGTGAATGTAAAGTTTACCCGGACGAAATGTACATGCGCCGTTGTTGTAAAAAACATGTTCCAACGGACTTTTATCAGTCCTATAAATACTTTCTCCGTTTCTTTCAAGCCAGTTGCCGACTTCTTTCAGTAGCTGAACCGACTGGGGGGGAATTCTTCCCAGGTGATCCGGTCCCACATTTAAAAGATAGTTGCCCCCCATGGATGCATTCGTTACCAGATTTTTAATGATGGTTTTTACATCTTTCCAGTTATGGTCGTAATATTTGTAACCCCAGGTATCATTTAATGTCATACAGGTTTCAAAATTTATATTGAGATTTTCCGGCAGGTACTGCTCGGGTGTATAAAAATCGCCCATTACCAGCTTTTTCTCCTGGTGCTCACTGCTGATGCGATCGTTTATAATACAATCCGGACTTATTTCACGAATGGTTTTTAATATTTCGAAGCTTTGACTGAATGTGATATCTGTGGGTACATCAAACCACATAACATCGGGTGAATAATCTTTAACCAGTTCCTTTATCTGAGGAATACTTTTATTCTCGTAATAGGTTTCAGGGGTTTTTTCTTCAGTTTCCGGAAAGTCCCAGGTGTTATCCAGACCTTTTGCGTTTGGTTCATGCCAATCCCAGTTATGAGAATAATAGAATCCAAGCTTTAAACCATGGTTATTGCATGCTTCGCGCAGCTCTTCCAGGGGATCGCGAATGAAAGGAGTAAAATCAACGATGTTGTAGTTATTCACCTCAGAATCAAACATGGCAAAGCCGTCGCAATGCTTGGCTGTGATGATGATGTATTTCATTCCGGCCTCTTTTGCAATCTTTACCCATTCTTCAGCATTGAATTTCACAGGATTAAAATCAGCAGCCATTTTTTCATATTCATTAACCGGAATTTTAGCATTGTACATAATCCATTCACCGGGGCCATTGATTCTTTTTCCTTTCCACTCACCGGCTAATTCTGCGTAAACACCCCAATGGATAAACATGCCATAACGTGCCTCACGCCACCATGAAACACGCTCGTCCCTGTTTTTGGTGAAAGATTCAATTTGTTTAGGAGATTGACCATGGAGTGTTTGACCTGATAAACAAGTCATAAATACCACCAACCTGGAGAGGGAGTAGAAATTGTTTTTCAGCATAATCACTTTTTTTATCGAAATTTATAACAAAGTTAACTTTTGTTCCATTGACAGGGATAACCAATTCAGGTATATTATTATACATATCCGTCTTTCATCGAATTATAAATCATTATTTTTGGTTGGTTGCATGAAATAAAACATACATCTAACTCATTTGTATTCTCCCTGGTTTTCTCTTAAATTTATGCAAAAACAAAATGCTGCAAGTACGGTTGCTCCATACTGAAAGATGTTCTGTTTCAGAGAACTGGAATTATCCGAATATCATTAGTCCCTTTTATCGAATTTACTTTATCACTGACGGGGAAGCTTCTGTTTTCAATATTAATTCATGGCAGGATCTTAAACCTGGTTTCATGTATCTTATTCCGGCTTTTACGTGCAACAGTTATTTGTGTAAAACCTTTTTTGAGCATATCTACATTCATTTTACCATTGAACATGCAAATGACTTCACAATGTTCCCGAGTGACAGTCAAATGAAAGAGGTGGAGTTTTCGAAAAACGATTTATGGCTTGCCACTCGTTTTCTTGAACTTAATCCGAATAAAGCATTGAAAAATTATGAACCTAAAACTTATAATAACGCACAGGAAGACATTATAAACCAATTTAAAAACCCGGCTTTTTATTTGGAAACTCAAGGTATACTTTTGCAAATCCTGTCCCGGTTTATTTCAGTAGATTCTTATAAAAATTCAAACACATTGCCAACGAAATTGACGCATATTTTGCGTTTTATTCAAAAAAATTTAGACAAAAAAATTACGGTTGGAATGCTTGCAGACCAACTATGTCTTTCACCAGATTATTTCTCAAAATTGTTTGTAAGATATATAAAATCCAGCCCCATAGAGTATGTGAATAAAAAGCGAATCGAACAAGCCCAGTTGTTATTGATAACCAGCTCGCTTTCGATAAAACAAATAGGATATGCATGTGGATATGAAAACATGGCCTATTTTCACAGGCAGTTTAAAATAGTATGTCGTTGCACCCCTGGTGAATTCCGGCATATTCACCTCAAGGTCTAAATGGAATAAAATATTTTTCCGATATTCTCTGGTGGAATATCCGGTAAAATTGCCTCATGACTTGGTGAAATAATCAAGCCCGTTGGAAAAATCTCTTTCAATTCTGCTACTTTTTGCCCCACTTTATCAGGCGTGCCGTTAACCAGGAGATATTGTGCATCCACCCCTCCACAAAAAGCTACCTCATTCCCAAAGTTTTCCTTTAATTTAACGGGTTCCATATCTTTGGCCAGTGCCTGTATCGGATGAATAACATCCACACCAAGTGCGATTAAACATGGGATAATTGGAAAAATAGAGCCACAGGAGTGATATATTACTTTTAGATTATAACTTTTTGCTTGTTGAATGAGTGTTTTAATTGAAGGGAACACCAGTTGACGTAATAATTCGGGATCAACCATCAATCCGGTTTGACTTCCAAAATCATTGCCAAGCAAAACAGCATCCAATTTGTTTCTTGTAGCCTCATAGAAAATCTCATTCGCCTGTAAATAAAACGCTGTTATCTTTTTTAAAACGGCTGTAAACATTTCCGGTTCAAGCAACATCTTCATCAACGCTGTTTCCATGCCGAATGCCGCACATGTATCCTGGAAATTAGCCGACCACATGACCCCCATTTTCGCGTATTCATCCGGTATCTGATTCACGAGAGCTTTACATTTTTCTATTAGAAGATACTTTTCCGGATTGGGCCAATTAAATTCCTCAACCCGGGACGGGTCAGAAATATCTTCGAAAAATCCCGGTGCGGTGAGTGTTCGTTCATCATATTTTCCTTTCGTATGTATTTTTCTGAAGTCAAAAGCACATGCAATATGATTTCCGTCAGGTGATTCATATGGTACATCTATGGCAAACACATCATCTCCCAGCTTCTTTTTTAATTCAAAAAGGGAATTTACCTTAAAATATTTATATAATCCCGGCAGTGCGTTTGTTGCCGGTAATCCAAGCCAGGAAGCTGATTTGTCAACCGATTCTCTATTAATTGTTGCAAAAAAGCGTTCTTTATGGGTCATTCTTTTTTAAAACAAAAATAGAAAGATAATCAGCCGGGTTATTGTATCATTTCGTTTAAGGAATGTACAAATCAGTGATTTCTGCAGTAAAATAAGAAGTGGCATTTCAGATAGTATGCTTTTTTAGTATTATCATAAAGCAAATTCCATAAA
>CAZAMT010000257.1:0-6149 GCA_964486145.1 uncultured Bacteroidales bacterium | reverse complement strand
ATAAAAAATAGTTGATTTACTTCTGAAGTTCCAATTTGTAATTTTTATTGTTATGCTGTTTTGCACCCACACCGTTTATTATCATACCTTCATTTAACACCGTGTGTTTGTTATTCATGATAACATTACCTGTTTCATCTTCACCCAACATTTTGATTCCGCCACCTTCGGTAATATTATTTTTTATTATTACGTTTTCACAGGGAAGATCGATCAAGGTGGTTGCATTGGGCCTTGACTGGCTGTTAATAAAAATGGAATGCCAGTCTTGTTTGATTCGCAAGCGATTTCCTTCAACAATCAATCCTCTTGTTGGCACACGCCAAACGCAAATATAGCGATTACCTGCATTATTGATGATTTTACTGTCACGTATCCCCACATTCTCCCAGGATTCATGCATAATTCCTTCTCCATCATTATATTTAATACCATCTGGGGTGTAATTGCTGTGTATATCAAAATCATTACCTTCAACGGTCCATCGCCATCCCCTAACTTCAATTCCCCGCATATCATTTACGTGGGCATCCATGTACAATCCGTTGGCTGTTGGCAAAATCACTCCTGGTCGGCTCCTGATAATATTAAATGCTACATATGCACCATCACCTGTAGTTTTAATTCCTCCTTTCCCTGAAGTAAAAACATAGTTGTTACGAATAACAATTCCTTTGGCAAGGCCACCCGGAGTAACATATTCATCATAGGTTCCGTTTTCAACCGCTTCTTGCAATTCTTCATGCACACTCCAGATTTGAAGTTGATGTAAAAGGGGCATAAAATTCACCCGGATTCCTGTTCGGTTTTCATAATCGAACCAAACATCTGTCTCCACAGTACTGCCATCATTTTCCATTTCCGTTTTATCAGGATACAAACGGTAACCAGGCATTAAAAAATTGGCATCAATGCTCTCTGGAATGCGGTTATTGGCTACCAGTATATTTTCACAACCATAGATGGTTACAGCGCCGTAATCGCGGGCAATCCAACGCTGCCACGGGTGTTGAAAATCGCGGGGAATCTGACTGCTAACAACTGCCGAATGCTTTAAAATGCAACCATAAACAAGAAAATTGCCATTCATAACTCCGTTCTTATAATTGCCGGTCATAGCATCCCGCTCACCCAGTGCAATATGCCCGTGATCGATATGAATATTTACAATGCCAATGAAATTTGCGTCACCCGGATTTGCCGTACGAATACCTTTAAAAGCAGTATGAACATCAGTGCCGTCGCCTGTTAACACCGGGTTATACTCTGGAAATTTGAAGTACGTACCCAGGGTATACCGTGGTTCTCTTGCATCAATAAAGGGTTTTGGGTATTCGCCCGGAACGATTGGATTGTGCTTCTCGGAATTTACCGGGTCAACACCGCGAATAACAATGCCACTTTTCAGTTTGATATGATCCAGAAAATAATACGTGCCTGCCGGAAAAAATATGACACCACCGCCTTTCCTGACCAATTGATTCTGCGCATTTTCGAATTTTTCATTCAGGTTATTACCTTCCGCATCTTTAATAGATAGAACATTTTGCCATTGAAAACCATCCGTCCATTCCAGATTATACTTTGCTACCGGATTATTATCAGGCAAGGGCATATCTTCCCTACCGGGGTTATTCACCTTTCGATCCATATTTATGAAAGAAAAAAGAAAAGGAAACACGAGGATAATCCAAAATTTGCAATAATGGTCCATAAGTTTTTTTTTATATTTCAATATAAAACCAACTGTTTGTCATCGGTATTGTAATTTATTCCATCCAATTATTTTTGCAGCATGGGGCAGACTGTATTCATTCCATACCAGAGCTTGGTTCCGAAAGCTGAAGGTTCGGTACACATACCAAATTCCGACCAGAATCCAGGTAGAAAAATGATTTCCGGAAAAGTATCAATTGCTTTTTTATTTGCCTGAAACCAGATTTCTTCAGAAGAATAATACTGTAGGGTGCTTACACCGGCCCAACCGGGTAGCCACGGGCTGTCAACAATAAACCCGGTTACCGGTGATGCCGGAACCTCCCCCTGCACAGTCTTTACCAAAAGTTGCCATTGTTCATTTGTCATATGTTGGTTTTATGTATCAAATTTCAACAGGATTTTTAAGAAAATGACCAACTTAACACCCACAGGTTATCTTAAAAATTTCATTGCAAAAATAACATTAATCCCTCAAATTAGTTAAGAAATGCATTATGGAATCATATTCGTTTGTAAAAAACATTGGTGCCCTGGGATTTAAGAGTACAGACAGAATTGCTTTAATTGTAAATTCCCGGTCAACCGAAGAAATTTCGCGACACCGGTTTTCTGAAACACTCGCGATTAACCGTGGATTTGAGATAAAACTCTTTTTTAATGAAAAAGATGCTATCAGTTGGCTGACTGAATGATAACAATTACATCCATCGCGCTACGCAAGCTGAAAAATTCTTTTGACAGTGCAATTATTTGTAGCCTGCTGTGCTAAAAGGCTCCAACGTAAAACTGTATTGAAATTTTTTCGGGTAGACGCGGTAAGCCGGTCTTGTTTTCACACCTTTTAATCCAACCCCTGAAACTTTGTGATCCAAATTGAGTATCCAACCGTCAGTTTCATTTAATTGCCAGGTGTATAATGCTGATGATAAGTTGTCATGTTGATGAATTGAAAAATTAAACAGTTCACTACCATATATTTTTATTCCTTTACTGCCGTCCGACACTTCCAGCCACCTAACTTCCGAACGGTTGCCATGATCCTGGGGGACAACATAAGGTGTATAAAATTCTGATGCCTTCAGGGTGTACAATCCTGTTTTCATTCCTGTCTTACGATCCGGGTAATTTTCCTGTGGCCCCTTTCCATACCACGAAACTGCGCTTAAGGATTTATTTAGCTCAAGTTTCAAACCAATTTTCGGTAACCAATCGACAGAAAAATCACCAACAGGTTTCACCTCATGCTCCATGGTGCAAGTACCATCAACTGATACCTTATAAGTGATGGAATGCTCGAAATGATCTTCCACACCGGGTGCTTTTGAAATGTAATTACTTGTAACTATGACGTTGTTTGGCATTTCATACCAGTTCATATCTTTGAGCTTATGTTCCAGGTTATCCAGACCTATCCTGAGCCATTGAACTTCGATGTAATCCCGGAATTGAGATGATTCGTTGTTGACTGCCGCCCGTATCACGTTTAACTGAGGTGATTTTTCCAGTAATTCTTTTCCATCATACATCATGGAGTTCAGACTACCATTCTTCTTCGAAAAACTGTATGCGTAACTTTTTCCCTCCACCTTGAGAATATCCTCTTCTTCATTCAAATTGAAAGCAACTGCATCTTTCCTGTCTTTTTGATGATTGTAAGGGGTTAGAATGAACTCTTCAAAGCCTGTTTCGTGGCCTTTATTTGCCCAAATAAAATCCTTTGTTGTCAGTACGGAAATGGTTATGATATTTTCTTTTTCTGACACAAATGCTTTGAACGCATCGCTTAAATCCAGGAGATTCCGTTCGCCCGGTAAAATATCCAGTTTCGTTGTTCCTTCTTTTACCAATTCTCCGTTTGCATGCAAGGTCCAATGAATATCAAATTCATTGAAATTGGTAAAATGATGCAAATTCTTTACAATAAACTTGAAGCTATCGGGTTTAACTCTTTTTATTTCAAATGGTTGATGACTGCTTTTTATTTGCAGCAGTTCAGGTTGGGGATCACGATTGGAAAAAATCGTACCATCAATACAACCATAGCTCGGACCGTAATAATAGAAGCTCCCGGCTTTTTTTATCTGTTCAAAATCAAAATGCAATGCGATTTCTTCATCATTGGTTGAATTGTTTAATTCTTCCTTTGTTAGAGCCCGGCTGTATATTTTCACATCATCAAAGGACGCATTTGACAGCCATTTTGGATAATATTCTGTATGATTGTTTACATTTCTGCCAATACAAACAGGATAATGGTTCTTTTTAATAGGCAGATTGTATGCTTTATCACCGGCCAATCTTCCATCTATGAATAATCTCAGTAACTTGCCATCGTAAACACCGGCTATATGATGCCAGTTATACCACCAATTTGAAGGAACACCTACCGTAAGCCCCTGATTAATGTCGTTAACGTAGAAGGTAACAGAATCTTCATGAAATTGCTCAAGTCCGTAATGCGTATTTCCTTTTGATATAATCGGATTGGTGCCTATCCATTCGCCCGGGTTTATCATCAGTTCGAGCGTTATTTCGCTCCCTTCAATATCTAAGGATGGATTCCTGTACAATTCCACCCAGTCATCGAGTCCGCTTAATTGCAATGATTTTCCGCCATTTGACTCAAACAATTTTGGACTTCCCATGAATACGCCGTGATTTTCGTTACCGGAAGCGTCCAATACCTGTATAAATTGCTGATCGACGGCCTGATCTACCCAGTCCCAGGTGAAGCCCCCCTGCAGGTGGTCATACTGATTAAATAATTCCCAGTATTCATCGAACCCTCCGATTCCATTTCCCGTGGAGTGGGCATACTCGCCCAACACAACTGGTTTGGAAAAAGGTACTACATTATTAAAAACCCATGATGGTGATTTGTAACGGGCACCGAATATATCAACAAATTCAGCAGTTCCTGCATGATTCTGATGCATGAGAAATCGGTCAGGATCCACCTCATTAAGGTATTCAGCCATCATGTAATGGGGCGGCCCGGTTTCACATTCATTTCCGGTGCTCCACATAACCACCGATGGGAAGTTCTTATCACGTTGTACCATTTTTACAAATCGATCCATCATGGCATCTTCCCAGCCAGGCGTATATGCCAGAAAATACTCTGTCCAGTGACATTCAGCGTTCACCTCATCTTGTACATATATACCATATTCATCGCATAATTCATACCATCGCGGATCATTTGGATAATGACTTAAGCGAACCGCATTGATGTTGTGTTGTTTCATCAATTCTAAATCCCGGCGCATGGTTTCTTCAGGAATGGCTTTTCCAAATCTGGGGTGATGTTCAACTTTATTGGTTCCCCTGAACTTCACCGGAACACCATTAATGAGAGCTAAACCATTTTTCATTTCAAGTTTTCGAAATCCGATTTTCTGAGGAATGACTTCTAAGACGTTATTATTTCCATCCATCAAAGAGATGTTTAACAAGTACAGGTTAGGTTTTTCGGCTGACCATTTTAATGGATTTTTTACCCGTTGTTCAAAATGAAGTGTAGTTGTACTTTTCTCTGTCCGGTCTGCAGAAACATTATTTGAAAACACTTCTGAACCGTCCGGTGCGGAAAGCGTGAATTTTACATTGGGGTTAATATCCATTGCATTGTTTTTCGAAACTTCCGCTTTTATGCTAAGTGTCGCATCGATATAATCATCATCCAAAAGGGTTTCAATTTTAAAATCACGTACGTATGTTTTTGGCCGGGCCAAAAGGTACACATCCCGGTATATTCCAGAGAAATGCCATGAATCCTGATTTTCAAAATACGAACCATCGCACCAGCGCAACACCTGCACGGCTAGTTGATTCTGTCCCGGCTTCAGGTGGTTGGTAATATCATATTCATGTGAAATCATTCCATCCTGACCATAACCGACATAATTTCCATTTATCCAGACAAATCCTGCAGATTTAATGCCTTCGAAATAGAGAAATATCTGTTTATCGTTCCAATCATCTTTCAAAATAAATGTTGTCCGGTAACATCCGGTAGGATTTAATTGGTCAGGAACAAAGGGTGGGTTTGAAGGATAAAATTCATTAGGCGTATTTCGATAAATTTTATGCCCGAAACCTTCCATTTGCCAGTTTGACGGAACACGTATTTCATCCCATTGGGAATCATCGTAATCCGCAACAAAGAAACCTTCATGAACCTTGTTTGGATTTTTATACCATTTAAACTTCCATGCGCCGTTCAATGAATGAAAATGGTCAGACTTGTTTCTGTCCATTGTTTGCGCTGATAATTCATTGCCATAAGGTATGTAATAGGCACGCGGTTCCTCCTGGTTTTCATCAAACATAGAAGGGTTTTCGATGTAATGGTTTATGTTTTCAAAAGGTTGTGCGGATGCAACTTTTAAAAATAAAAGAGTAAGAATGGTTATCAAGATATGTTTCAT
>CAZAMT010000256.1:0-6157 GCA_964486145.1 uncultured Bacteroidales bacterium | reverse complement strand
TATGAATAAGCATGATACAGTTGCCGCGCATCACCGGCAAGTAAATAAACGAAAGGTAATTCTTGAAAAATGCCTGGTGTTATTAGAATTTGAAAATCTGGATGAATGACTACAGGCGTTTACTTTTCAATAACTTCAATGTTAAACTGTTTGATTTTATTGTAGAGGGTTTTACGATCGATATTTAATATCCGTGCTGCTTTGGATTTATTGTAATTTGCTTCCTGAAGGGCATCGGCAATGGCTTTTCTTTCTGCAACTTTGGTGGCGTCTTTTAGCGCATGTTTGTTGTTGAAAGAGAATTGTGGATGTTCATTCTCATGATAGTATGATTTAAGTTCATCGGGTAAAACATCAACTGTAATTGTATTGGAAGGAGCAAGTAAAACACATCTGTTAATTAAGTTCTCCAGTTCCCTTATATTCCCATGCCAGGGATAGTTCAACAGCATTTGTTTAACATCCTCATCAATTTCTGCTATTTGCTTTTCAAACCTTTTCGAAGCTTTTTTGAGAAAATTATCTGCAAAAATCAGAATATCTTCTTCTCTTTCGCGAAGGGGTGGTATTCTAATTTTAAAACCATTCAAACGATGATATAAATCTTCCCGAAAAGTACGTTCCCTGACATTTTTCAGTAAATCTTCATTGCTGGCAGCAATAACCCTCACATCAATGCCAATGTTTTTACTTTCCCCTACCCGGTTGATAACTTTCTCCTGAAGAGCACGAAGCAATTTAACCTGATTTTCATGAGACAAATTGCCCACTTCATCAAGAAACAGAGTACCCCCGTTGGCTACTTCAAAATACCCCTTCTTATCAGCTATTGCACCAGTGAACGAACCTTTGATGTGACCAAATAGTTCGCTATTCGCCAAATCTCTCGGGATTGCTCCGCAATCGACTGCTACAAAGGGTTTATCCTTTCGTTTACTCTTGAAATGAATTGCACGGGCAATATATTCTTTTCCGGAGCCGGTTTCACCATCAAGAAGTACCGTAATATCGGTAGGTGCAACTGCTTCCAGGTGCCTGAAAACTTTTTGAATAGCCTCACTTTTTCCAAAAATAAAATTTTTACCAAAGGTTCGAATATCATCCGTTTTATTTTTATCAACAGTGCGATTGATTAAGCGAATAATATCTTCTGGTAACACAGGTTTCGTGATATAGTCATCGGCTCCTGCTTTGATTAGTTTAACTGCCATTGAAATGTCACCATAAGCAGTCATAATGATAACCGGTAAGGAAGGATAGTTGTTTTTGATGTATTCAAGCATTTCATAACCTGTAGTTTCGGGCAACCGGTAATCGCAAAATACAAGGTCGAAGTCCTGATTTTGTAGTTTTTTAATCGCCGTTTTGCTGTTATAGGAAATTTCAGAATTAAAGCCTGCATCCTTCATAAATTTTTCAAGGATACCGCAGATATAAACATCATCATCGATGATTAAAATATTAAAGGATTTTGTATGTCCGTGCCGGATACTCAAAATAATTTAGGGTTTGTTGTAAAATGTTGATTTTTAAAATTTTAAAAGTCTTATAAATGTAAGAAAAAAATAGAATGGATCAAAATAAAACAAAAGAGTATATAGCATGGTGAATATCATGCCTACCATGAATTTACAATGTTAACTCTGCCAACAAACAAAAACAAATCGTTTTTATGAGAAAGAAATAACCCTCGCTCTAATTTTCTCCTTTTTTATTTCATCAATGATGGGTTCTTTTAACCACCTTGGAACCACAAGATAAAAGCGGCCGCTGTTAATTTTTGCATACAATGAAAGCAACTTCCATTTATCAACCTTGATGTTATCATCCAGTTCGATTTCATAAAGATTGTGTGCGTCATTAAAAATTGCTTCGATATCCGGTATATGTGCATCGTTATTTCCTTTAAATGCAATTTTATCAGGAACGGGATAACCTTTCAGGTAACTTGTTTTTATTTCACTTGGTTTGTTTTCCTGTTCCAGTTTTTTGACCATTATCCGGGCAACTGTGTTTTTATCAATGTTTTCTGCTTTTCTCATAACAACTTTTTTATGTTTTGTGGTTAAACACTACCAATGGGACAACAGTTTATTGTATTCCAAAAACTGTATTCAGGCTGTAATATCCCGGTGGATCCTGTTTCTTTTCAATGATACCTTTCTGCCGCATGGCAAGAACAGTCTCAAGAACATCTTCGTAAGGAGCATTGATGTTTTGTACCAAATCACCAAAAGCACTGTTTCCGTTCTTTGACAGATGTTCGATTACCTGATTTTTTATTTTCTCATTCATGATGATATCCTTTTTATGCTAAGTTATTATGGAATATAAATCAATATTTATTCCATAACTTAACCTACTGAATGTATGAATAATTACAAATTTATGCAAAATAAATCTTTAAATATGCTGCAATAACCGATAAAGTTAAAAAACCGAGTAATATCCAATATCTTAGATTTGTTGTTAAAAGAACTTTCTCAGGAGGATTTGATTTCACTACAACCTCTTTATTTTCTTCGTAGGTCCTGTAATGCCTTTCCCTTACCGGATTTGAAGCCGCAGCAATGAGCAGTGTCGTTAAAAATGCTATAAAAATCAGCAACATCCATGGGACACCTTCCATCCAATCAGCAATTAAAAAATACCACAGTCCAATGGTCCAGTCAATAAAAAACACGACCAGAAAAAATGCCCAAATACGGCCCCATGGTCCTTTATTTTTAAATATAACATAGTTGATAAGCGTAAACAACATGCTTATTCCGATCACTGACAATAGCAAAAACAAATGATTTAAAGGACTTTCAAGAAACATGGTTGCAACGTTTTTAATAAAATATATTATTGATAAATAAAATAAATTTGACGATGTCAGTTCTATGATGCATTGCTGCAATTAAAATCCGCCAGCGGATAAATAGATACCAAACTTTCCTCCTTTCACATGTGTGTGCTGAAAAGGAAATGCATAATACGGCTCAACAATAATAGCATTAAACAAATTCACACGCCATGCAAGTCCACCACTGAATACAGGTGAGTTATGCTGTCCATCCGGCTCCCATTGTAGTTCAATATTATCGTAATTTCTCCAGGCAAGGCCTCCGTCAAAGAAGGCTACTAAATCGCTGAATAAAAATCCGGATTTAATAAGTGCAATGCTTTTGGGTCCGGTAAAGGGCATTCTTATTTCGGCGTTTGCAACTGCCAATTTGTTTCCCTGAAGCTGATTTGAACTAAGGCAGTTATCACCTGCACACTGGTTATTTCTGAAAGAATTAATATTGTATCCCCGAACATAATATTCATAGCCAATGTACATCGGATAGAGGCGTTCCGCTGTTTGTCCGTAACGGCCGTAATGCATTCCCCTAAAGGCAAAGCTAACCGGATTTACAAAAAAGTACTTTCGGTAATCAGCCAGTACTCCCCAGTAATTGCGCGTTCCGAAGGTTTTATCAAGTTGGAAACGGAACCTTCTTCCTTCCAGTGGTGAAGTTAGTCCAAATCGGGAGTTATCACCAACATAAGCTGCATAGGCACGTGCCAGATAATTTGATTCAGGTGCATCCACCTGTTGTTCGTTTCTACCAACCCGAACCCCTCCCGAATAATAGTTATTCACGCTATCAATCCTGTAACTATACATGGTTCCGCTAATTCCACCTTCAAATCGCAGTGTTTTTGACAGTGGATAACGGCCAAATATTCCCACTTCATCTTCAAAAATGCGGAATTCTTCATACACCAGATTATTAACCGGTAGCTCTTGTCCCTCCTCCAGATTTATGGTGTCGGCAACTAGATATGCATTCATATAACGATAAGGAATGTGTGAAAAAGAAACTCCCCAATTTAATTGCGTATTAGAATTAAGGTAAACAACCTGACCACCAATATCAATGATTTCTCCCTGAACACGAAGTGCAGTAAACAATTGATTTCGTTTTAAGATGTCACTGAATAACAAACTAACACCACCTGCCATCTGTGTACCGTATGAACTAACACCTGCTCCTATCCCGGAGCTACCAACATATTCAAGTGAAAACTTTGGCTGGTAAGGTTTAAAATCAAATTTTTCTTCCATCCTGGTTGGATACCTTTCCAGGTTTTTGTCCACCACCATATTTTGCCTGTTGGTTACCGGAGGTAAATCTGCTGCCGAATTATCGATGTCTTTCGATTCTACCTCCTGCCTGATTAGTTCCTGAAGACCGGCTTTGTAGATTGTATAATTGTCATCGCTGTAAAGTATGTAAACTATTTCTCCTGAAGGGGAAACATCAATGGCGGGTGATAATTCAGTAATCCCGCTGATACCGGTATAAAACCTTGAAAGCTGAAAAATGCTTTCATTCTCAATATTATAATCATACAAATTATAAAATCCATCGCGGTCAGATACAAAATAAATGGATGACCCGTCAGGTGAGAAATGGGGATTGGTATTGTTTGCCCCCGGAAAGATTTCCAACACATCAATATCTCCGCTTTCAATATTGTACGTTGTTAGATAATAGCTGCTAAAAGTAACATTTTCAAAATCCGTTTCCGGTCCCCGATCGCTGATAAAAACAATTGTGTTGCCATCAGGTGAGAACTCCGGATGCAAATCGGAATAATCATCATTTGTTAATTGGGTTAATTTTTCAGATTGAATATCGTAACGATACAAATCACTTTGTCCGTTTTTTAATCCTGTAAACACTATATGTTCGCCATTGGGCGACCAGACGGGATTATTCAATGCATCCAACTGATCAAATCCCTTTAACAGAATTCTTTTATTATTTTCCACGTTGAAAATCATCAACTTATTATCACCTTTACTAAATGTGGTAAGCGCATATTGATTTCCTTCCGGTGACCACGTTCCTGCGGATTCGAGGTAACTGTAATTGTCAATGTGTCCAAATCGTTTAATGTCGGCAATTTCCCGTTCAATTTTCCCTTCTTCGAGATCGGCAAGAAAGTAATTAATGGAGATTACATTCTTGTCAGACAGAAAAATTATTTTTTTGCCATCCGGGCTTACGGCGGGCGCCATGTTCAAACGGCCTGCATTTTCCTTGTTAAACAACACCGTACCCACCGATTCTTCCGTAGTTCTCTCATAAGGTGAGTATTTTGCAGTAAGTGCATTAGCCCACAGGGTTGAAATTGAATCTGTTGAATATCCTAACACACCCGAAATGGCGCGCTTGTAACCTACCCGTGCACTCCGCATTAAGAGAGGGCGTATTATTCCATCACCAAAGTGGCCGGTGATAAAAACCCAAAATGCATGGCCATAACGGTATGGAAAATACTTATTTGGATTTTTAGTCATTTCTTTCAGTGTTGGTATATCGTTGGTTTTTACTGCATCTCTCATCCACATGGCAGTTTTAACATCCCTGCTGCCGATCGAAAGATATTCAGATAACCCTTCAATCATCCAAAGCGGTACAGTACCAATATTCCGCAGACCTGCACTGTCGCTCATTTTTACCATGTTGTACTGAAACACATGCACCATTTCATGACCCAAAACATGATTTGTTTCTTTATTGGAAGGTGAAATAGGCATAACTACCCTTGTTTTCATTCCTTCGGTAACACCACCGGTTCCAACACCAAGCATGCTTTGAATTACAGTTGTTTGCTGAAAATCAGCGTGATTGTTATACAAAATCATCGGATTCTTTTTCGGAAATGTATCACCAAAAACCGCCAGGTGCCGCAAATACCAGCGTTCACTCAACTGTGCAAAACGTTCTAGTTTTTCTTCATCTTCAAGATAGTGGTATATCTCAAAATGTGGCGTTTCGTAAATTTTAAAATCAAACTCTTCGTAATTTACTTTGTTCTTTCCAAAATATTGTGAATTGACTTGCAATGTTGACAATATGAAAAAAACTAAAACAATAAACCGTATTATTTTATTCATTGAAAACATATCTTTTATTTTTTATTATTGGGTTTTTATACAAAAACTATTCATACTGATTTTTTACAATTAGCCTTATTAATTAACTTCGTTGAACTCCCCGAAAAAATATCGGGGCAAGTTGTCCTCGGTTCATAAATTATTTACAATCGACTGTTTACGATTAAGTAGCTTTAGTGTCCTCTCTGAAGGTCGAATCATCATATTCCTTCAGGTTAT
>CAZAMT010000255.1:0-6180 GCA_964486145.1 uncultured Bacteroidales bacterium | reverse complement strand
TAGGCGGAAAAGCGCTACTTCACTTCGTTCGTACCGCTCAACTTAGGCAAATAATCTGTGAATTTTGGAATGATGCTTATCATTTCGAAGCATCTGAGAATAAGCAACCACAAGTTCCTTCCGGGATGTATATGCACATTTGCCGGTACCTGCGGAATTTCTTATTACTCCTTCATTGACATCGTTATCTATGTATTCCAGGTCAGGTTCAATATACAAGCCATTCCTTCCGATAACCCACAGCAGTCACGAATTTTTTATATCTTCCTCTGTTTGCCTGTTGCTTTTTACAATTGGGCTAAACGCTGTACGTTCAGGATCTCCGATAATACTGGAATAAACATTTTTTTAATAACTATTTCAAAATATATTAGGAATTCACTTATAGCTTTATGGTGCAAATTGAGCCGATTCTCGATCACAACAAAGATGTTGTATATTTTCTCCATCACTCATTTATTGGAAACCAACAATTACCAAGTTGTTCGCCTCTGCTACACTCATTGCTTTTCTATTTTTTCGAAACTATCCTTTACTTCGTCTTTCAGTTTAGGGATATGAATTACCACTACACTCCAAGTCAAATCGTTCGATATTTTATCATAGCCATGTATAATCCTGTTTCGAGTGCCAACATTTACCCGGCATTGTCAAGTTTGAAATTTTTGTCATTTTTTAGTATTCGATTTACTGCTTCACCAGTTATCTCCAAAATTCTCTCGGTAGCCTTCTTTGACTTTATATCAGAAACATACTGCTCAAATATTTATGCTTTGTCCTCGAAATAACTATCAATCTCGATTATAGATTGTAACGTTTTAGTTTTAAATAAAATTAAGGTGAAAATTGTTCAATTTTTATGACAAAATAATTTCACCAGACATATAGGTATTGGCGCTACCCGAAATCTCCACTCTTTGGTTCATGTATTTGCAAAAAACCGTTCCTCCTCTTTTTGAAACCTGTCTTGCTTTCAATTCCTTTTTATCCAATCTTTCAGACCAATATGGGGTTAACGTCGTGTGAGCCGAACCTGTAACCGGATCTTCATCTATTCCAGCCTGGGGTGCAAAAAACCTGGAAACAAAATCAACATCCCTGCCCGGTGCCGTAACAATTATCCCCCTGCCGGTAGATCCTGCCAATGCCTTAAAATCCGGTTTGATATTTTCAATAATGGATTGATGCTCATAAACCAGCATAAAATCCTCCCTTCCTTTCCACGATGATTCAGGACGAATACCGATACTGTTTATTATCTCATCCGGAGGATCCTGCCGGGAAATCTGATCTGTTGGGAAATCCATAATATACTGTTTGCCATTGGTTCGAATTTTTAAAATCCCACTACGTGAATTGAATTCAATCATGTTCACCCCTATTTGTAAATGATTAAAAAGAACATGTGCCGTAGCAAGTGTTGCATGTCCGCATAGATTAACTTCCACAGCAGGTGTAAACCACCGAATATGATACCCTTTTTTCTCTTTTACAAAGAATGCTGTTTCTGATAGGTTATTTTCCATTGCTATTTTTTGCATAATGGCATCTTCCAACCAGTTTTCAAGCGGGCAAACCGCAGCCGGGTTCCCTGAAAAAATGCTATCTGCAAATGCATCAACCTGGTAAATTGGAATTTTGAGTTTATTTTTCATTGAAGCTATTTAGCCTTATTTATTCATAAATTATTTACAATCGACTGTTTACAAAATAAATGAATTTCTGATTACATTTGTTTTTTAAAAGCTAAATAAAACCTGTTATGAAAAAATCAAATCCATTACTTATTGTATTTTCCATTGTCGTCCTTTCAATTTTTTCAATTAGTATGAGGGATTCATACCGTCCCGGTTTATTTTTCAGGGAAGACTGGAAGGAAATACCGGCCGCCATTCCTGTTACCCAGGAACATGTAAATAATCCGGAATTGTTATTAAATCTTTATGGAAATGGTGCCGATTCCATCAAAAAAAGTCATCACGACAAGCCCATTGATGATCCTTATTACATTTGGTCGGGCATATGTATTGATAACTGGGCAGTCACACTGAAACACGAAAAATTCAATGCAGATTTAACCGGTTATGCTAAAATCAGATGGAGATCGAAACAACAAGGTTTTCGGGAATTAAGAATTCTGTTAAAACTGGCAGACGGTACCTGGCTTGTAAGTGATCAATCGGATGATGCATCAAAAGACTGGCGGCTAAAAGAGTTTAATATTATGGATATTGATTGGTATTCCATCAATATAAATACCATCACGGAAGTAAAAAAAGTTAATAACCCGGATTTGAGTAATGTTGAGGAAATTGGATTTACCGACCTGATGCGAGGTGGTTTAAGCGCTGCATGTTCGCGTCTTGACTGGATTGAGGTTTATGCTGAACCAGTTAGCCGGTAAATTGTTTATCCTTACAATAACCTTATTAACTCATATCAATATGAAAAAGCAAGAAATTTCACGAAGGAAATTTATTAAAAGCACAGCAGCCGTATCGGCTGGAGTTGTCATCAGCTCACAACTTGTAATGGCAGGCCCCAAATCAAGATTTGATCCGAAAGGTCTGCCTACCAGAAAACTGGGTAAAACCAACATCGATATACCAATTATGATTGTTGGCACCGGAAGCCGATTTATGGCAACCAGCCCCGACAAGGGCTTGGGAATTCTTGAATATGCCCTGGACAATGGCTTGTTTTACTGGGATACTGCCGCAAGTTATAAAAACGACAACGAGTTCAGCGAAGAAAGACTGGGCATCATATTAAAAAACCGAAGAAAAGAAGTATTCCTTGCAACAAAGGTACATGAAAGAAAAGCGGATGATGCAAAAAAAGTAATTGAAGAAAGTTTAAAACGGTTGCAAACCGATTATATTGATCTTTTGCAGGTTCATTCAATCAAAGATAAAGAAGATGTTGATTCATTTAATAGCAGTGATGGCGTACTCCCTGTTTTGCATGATTATCAAAAACAAGGAATAGTAAAGCATATTGGATTTACCGGTCATACATCGGCAAAGGCTATGAAAATGGCTGCTGAAAAATATAATTTTGATACCATGCTCATTGCCATGAATCACCAGGCAAAAGGTGCTCAGCGATTTGAGGAACAGGCTGTGCCTGCGGCAGGCACCAAAGGCATGGGTGTTTTAGCAATGAAGGTCATTCGTCCAAGAGAAACAGTAGAAGGTTTGGTCCCAAGCGAAATGATACGGTATGCCTTAAGCCTTGATCATATTACATCAGCCGTTGTTGGCACAGACAGCATGGATGTGCTTAAGGAAAATCTTGAAACCATCAGAAGCTTCAAACCATTGCCACAACAAAAAATGCATGAACTTCATGTTAAACTTTCACCTTTTTACAACCATAAGAATCTGGCCTGGATGCAACCGGGCTACGTTGACGGACAATTTGCATAAAAAAACCCGCCAAGGCGGGTTTTTTTATTTTTTGTATCATTGTTTAATCAACTACCTGAAACCTGCCGGCTGTAATTTCTTTTTCCGGTGTAATAAGCTTATACAGATAAAATCCTTTTTCTAAGTCTTCACGTTCGAAAACAAAAGTTTTTTGATATTGCTTTGAATACTGCCGTACAAGTCTGCCAGTGATGTCAAATACCAGAAATTTATAATTATTGGCAACCATCCCCTCAATTTCAATTGTAGCAGTATTACTTAAAGGATTTGGCTTAAAAGTTACATTGATTTGGTTTTCTGTCTCATTTACAGTAGAAAATGCAACCGTATTTTCCTGTGCAAATAAATTATTTATAAGGAATATGGTAAAAAAAATGAGTAGTAAACGTTTGAACATAATTTTTATTTTATCGGGTTACAAATAATTATTACGAAAAATAATATGTAAAGTTAAACAGTTTATATAAATTAAATGTTAACTAAAAATTATTTAACAAAATTCAGACCATAATTTACAAAATTTATAATAATTCAAATGATCGTATGAATCCACAACAACTTCAGATTCGGAGAAATTTGATGATTTCAATCTGAAAATACAGGTGCATCACTCGTAAATCGAACCTGGTATTTTTGATCATATATCTTTATTTCAAGAATTTTATTTTTCATTTCTACTTCATCACCGTCATACAAAGGCCAGTAATCATCAAATTCAATCCTTTTATTGTTTACTTCCAGGTGTGGAATACGTCCGTATCCTTCACCCGAGGGCCATTTTGGCTGCCTGAAATCAGGGTACGACATCATAATTTTGGGGGCCTCCACACCATAACCCCAGTCTACCGTTGCCTCCCGGAACCAACCACTCTCAACATACCCGGCTGTTATTTCATTGCCTGATACCGATTTATACGTCACCTTTCCTTTTTGATGGTCGGCTTGAACCATACCTTTCATTTCACTCAGGGCACTTTTTTGTTGTTGAGTTAACTCATTTTTATTGAACACTTCAATTATAAACCCGCAAGCTTGCCCCAATGGTGCTTTATCCATGAGGATTAGCCGGGTCTCATTCTTTGTTTTAATTTCATTTACATCCATGACTGATTGAATAGGAATGACCGAGATCTGAACATTGGCAAGTTCAACCATGTATAAGCTGTCTTTTTTCTTAATCCTGGCATCCTCCGGGAAGGACAAATAACTGGTGTTTTCCTTTATCATCCTGCCACCAAAATTAACAACACCCTGGTTTCGTTTGTGGTGGTCATGCGGAAAACGCTTTCGAAAATCCCTTTCCCAGTTTTCTGACCACTGTTTCACCTTTAACTGCATTGTTTGCACGATCGATTCCACATTTTCCGGAGTTTTCGTAATTTGAATCAGTACATTTTTATGTTGCACAACCTGTGTAAACGGGTTTGTTGTTTTCCCTGACCATTCATTATAAAACCTGCCGTTACCACCAATTGCATGTGGCATTCCTTCCTTATTAGATCTAATTACCAGTCGCCAGTTCACCATTTGCCAGGTCGAACCTGTCCAGCCACCATAAGGGCTCACAGAACTTCCAAGGCTATACTCATTGGTAACATAAAAAAATTGCTTTACAAATGATGGTTTACCCATCAAATATGATGGCCGGCTTGTTTTATAATACGATGGCAACTCCATTTTCTTCTTACCAAGATTTACAATTTCTTCAGGAGGAGCATAGGCACTGGTCATGGGATGAACCATTTGAATGTACTGGTTACCCCGAAAACCAAATGGAAACCCGGATGTTGTTCCAAACCACAACCAGCCAAGGTAATTTGATGCATTATAGCGACTAAAACCGGCACCACTACCCCGCATGGCAGTACCCCCGGTTAGACCCCAGCTATAGTGCAATGCCAACTCGGTAGCATAAAAATCAAGAACTGCCCTGGCAATACTCCTAATTTCTTCGTTATCAGCAAAATCATACAGATTTAGCCAGCCGATGAGATTATACACCTCATATATATCCGAGTTCCACTCACCATTGCCAATCTCAAACAATCTTTTTGCCCAAAGAGTTATCCATAATTCCATTTGTTGAAGCCTTAATCTGGCCTGTGGAAATACCTCCGGATATTCAAGAGCATGCTGTGCAAACAAATAACCTGATGTACGTGACATAGCAATGTGATTTTCCGTACCCTCGCCAGTCCAAGGGTTATAACTGTCCGTACGTTCAAAAACCTTATTTAAATATTCAATTTTATGTTGTTTCACCGATGGAGCATCCGGGTACGCCGACATAATTCTGGCCATCCCAACCAATGTAAAATGAAACGGACTGTTCAGCCGAAAGGTATCGATATAACTGTTTGCCAGTTCATCGTTGATACCATATTTTTCAAAACGGGCAATTGTTTTCGGCCAATAATATTTTTCAGGATCCCCAATGTTCATTGAGGGTGGCTGATATTCATCAGCAAGTTTGTCCATCAGAATCTTCACCCGTTCCGGATAACCGGCATGAGAAGATAATTGGAGGAAAACCAAACCAAGCGTTAGAATAACCCAAATTTTCATATTCATCATTTAATTTGTTATTTTAGTATTTACAAAAACTACCAAATTACAAGTTTAAAAGAAAAGGCATCATGAAGCAAATATTATCGTCCCTATTCACCTTTATATTTTTCTCATCGGTTGTATACGCTCAAAACGAATGGCAGGTAGAAACCTACCCCGATGAAATCGGATTTACCAAGCGCAA
>CAZAMT010000254.1:0-6198 GCA_964486145.1 uncultured Bacteroidales bacterium | reverse complement strand
AAATGCTTACTTTTTCTTCGTCGATTGAGCGTAATCGCTCAATTTGGGTAATAATTATAGTTACCTTTGTGTTTTTTTACAAATAATTCCATTAAGGATAAACACAACTGGTGAAGACACTGGTTACATTTGAGATTAAAACACATAAAATATGCGATTTGAAGATTTAAAAATTATTGACCCCATTTTAAAAGCGCTAAAGGAAGAACAGTATACTGAACCTACCTCCATACAGGAGCAAACCATTCCTCTGATATTAAACAACATTGATATAATGGGAAGTGCTCAAACCGGAACAGGTAAAACAGCCGCTTTTGCCATTCCTATTTTGCAACACCTTTATCTTGATCGGAAGAATAACAATAAACCCCGTAAAATCAATGCTTTGATTATTACCCCTACACGCGAACTGGCCATCCAGATTGGGGAGAGTTTCTCAACCTATGGAAGATACACAGGCATAAAAAATACGGTTATTTTTGGTGGTGTTAACCAGCATGATCAAACTGATTCGTTGCGCAAAGGAGTGGACGTGCTTGTTGCCACTCCGGGAAGATTACTGGACCTGATGAGCCAGGGGTACGTCAAACTGAAAGACATTGAATATTTTGTACTGGATGAAGCTGACCGGATGCTTGATATGGGTTTTATACACGACATTCGGAAAATTATTGCTGAATTGCCCCGGGAACGGCAATCATTGTTTTTTTCGGCCACCATGCCTGAAATTATTGTTGAACTTTCACGTAAAATCCTGCATAATCCAAGAAAAGTTGAGGTTAGTCCGGTTTCTTCTACTGCTGAAACCATCCAGCAATACCTGTATTATACCAATAAGGCCACCAAGAAAGATTTGCTTATGCATATTCTTCAAGATAAAAAAATTGATCAGGTCTTGTTGTTTTCCAAAACCAAACACGGAGCAGACAGAATTGCCCGTAACCTGAAAAAAGAAAAAGTAAAAGTGGGAGCTATCCATGGGGATAAATCGCAAAACCACCGGCAAAAATCATTGAATCAGTTTAAAAAAGGAGAAATCAGGGTTTTGGTAGCTACCGATATTGCAGCCCGGGGAATTGATATTGATAAACTCAAATATGTTATTAATTACGATATACCCAATGTTCCCGAAACGTATGTGCACAGGATAGGCCGTTCGGGAAGAGCCGGAGAAGAAGGTACGGCCATCTCCATAGCTGAGCCCGAAGAAAATGTTTATATAAGGGATATTGAAAAACTGATAAATAAAAAAATTGAAGTAGTCAGAAATAATCCCTTCCCACAGACAGAGAAACCAATGACTGGTTTGGAAAAAAAAGAATTTGAAAAAGAAAAGCAACAAAAAAGACAAGAATTTTTTGCTGCCCGGAAAAAAAATCAGAACAGACCTCATTCATCAAAATTTCAAAATAAAAAACGAAAACCGTAGTAACCGGGTTTTTCTTTTATTTTTGTGTATGGAGCTAACGCAGAACTCCGCGTAATGTCCGGTATTTTCAGTTTTTGCATAGAAAATTGTTTTAACCCAAAAATCAGATTATGAAAAAACTTCTCTTGTTACTGTTAATTCCCACGTTTGCCATCATAAGCGGGAAAACCCAATTAAAGGATGATCTGGAAAAGGAAAATCCTGGTGCAAAAAACAAAAACAGTCGACCCAATATCCTGGTATTTATTGCCGATGACGCAAGTATGGATTATGGATGCTACGGTAATGATGTAATCCGGACACCTAACATTGACAGTTTGGCCAGGAATGGATTAAAAGTTGAAAATGCTTTTCTTACTACATCTCAATGCAGCCCATCACGAACTTCCCTTCTTACAGGTCAATTTGCCCATACCGTTGGTACTGAAGATCTGCACCGAACGCAAATGAGCGATACTGTAAAGACATTGCCCGGCGAATTAAAAAAAGCAGGATATTATACCGGTGTAATGCTAAAAGAGCACTTCGGAAGCCATATTGGTAAAGATTTTGACTGGCACGACCAGGGTTTTAGGCCTGATTATTTGGAAGGCAGGTGGTTTGACAATGCCCTTGGTTATTTTAAAGATTTTCTTGATCAAACAGGAGACCGGCCGTTTTTTATGTGGGTTGGATTTGTGGATCCTCATAGGCCATACGGACCACGCGATAATATCAAGGATAATCGTGCAGCGGAAGTACATGATCCTGATGATATTCAGGATGTACCTCCCTACCTGGTTGATAATGAAAATACCCGGATTGATTTGGCCCGCTACTATGATGAAATTCATCGCCTCGACGGACAGATCGGACAGTTTTGCCGGGAGATTCGTAACAGGGGTTTGGACCAAAATACCCTCGTTGTCTTTTTAAGTGACAATGGATACCCTTTCCCAAGAGGTAAAGGTACTGTATATGATGCCGGTATTCAAACCCCACTGATCTTTAGCCGGCCCGGGCAAATTAAAAAAGGGACAGTTCATAACAATGGCTTAATCAGTACCGTGGATCTGATGCCTACGCTTTTAGATGCAGCAGGTATTGATCGTTCTCCCGGATTATATGGGCAAAGTTTTAAGGATATATTTACCGATCCAAATACCAGGGGCAGAGAAATGATCTTTGCCGAACGTAACTGGCATGGCACCGATGAACATATCCGCTGTGTACGAACAGAAAAATACAAATTAATTCGAACAGCCTATACAGAAAAGCCACTGGGCATGGGAAGTGATATATCTACCAGTCCCGCCTGGTATTCTTTGCTGGAAAATAAAATGAATAACAATTTAACCGCGGCACAATCCCTGATTTTTCAGGCGCCAAGGCCAGGCATTGAATTATATGATATCCGGAAGGATCCTTATGAAGTAAACAATCTTGCCTTAAAAGAAGGTTATACTGAAATTATAAAGGAACTTTTGAATGAACTTGAAAAATGGCAGCAGGAAACGCGAGATCATGATCCAAATATCCGGAAAATACCCGATGCGGTAGATCGTGTCAGCGGACAACCCATGTATATTCAAAGAAGAAATGAGTATTACAATGACAAACAGTAACAGGATGAAGGCTTTTTTAAGATAAAAGCAGGCTTTATTAAAAAACAAAGGATACACCGGTACTTAATGCAAAATATCCTTGCACGAAAGGGCTATATCCGACAGGGATAGATTTTCCGTTATCTGCTTCCATTTCGGATCATCCCGATGATTATTGAAAGGCGTTCGAGCATTATTCGGAGCCTCTGCTGGACTTCATCAATTGGAAAATCACTTCTTTTCATAATGTGGAAGTACACAATGACACGATGTATTTAAAAAGTATCTGGATGAAAAATTTGAAATGCCGGATAAGCTGGAATTTACATTTTAACCTAATTTTCGTTTTTCCATTGTTATCTGATGTTGAACTCATGGGTGGCCGGATTGTTATTCATTAGAATCAATCTGTGTTAGTATGAAGATTTCATTATTATCAATAAACCTGAGTATATTTCTTATTCTTGCAGGTTGTGAAGCCGAATCGCAAGAGCAGGTCGGACTGGGTTCCACGACCCTTCAAATAGATACTGTCATCACCGGATTAAACGTACCCTGGGAAATTCAATGGGGGCCTGATGGATGGATCTGGATGACAGAGCGGTATGGCGTTATTAGCAGGGTTAATCCTGAGAATGGTAACCGTGATGAACTCCTGGATCTTTCGGATGACGTCTATCAAGCTGGTGAGGCCGGAATGCTTGGATTGGTATTGCATCCCGGTTTTAACGATACTGCTCATGTATTTGTAGTATACACATACAACGATGGAGATATCAAGGAAAAGCTTGTTCGTTACAATTACAATGGTACTGACCTTGTTGATGCAGTTATCCTGATTGATGATATTCCAGGAGGAAATACACATGATGGTTCAAGGCTACTTATTTTACCCGACAGAACGTTACTTATGACCACCGGAGATGCGCGAATTTCTGGCACACCCCAGAATATTTCATCACCTGCTGGCAAGACATTGCGAATAAATTTAGACGGATCCATTCCCGGTGATAATCCCATCGAGGAAAGCCCCGTCTGGTCGTGGGGACACCGAAACCACCAGGGACTGCTATTGGCACCAAACGGAAATATTTACAGCTCCGAACACGGGCCGGATACTGATGACGAAATAAACATTCTGGAAAAAGGCAAAAACTATGGATGGCCGGATGTTGAAGGTTTTTGCGATACTCCCGGTGAAAATGATTTTTGCAATGAAAACAACGTTGTTGAACCTTTGATAAACTGGACACCCACCATTGCCCCTTCAGATATAATATGGTACAACCATCCGTCAATTCCCGAATTTCAAAATACCATCCTGATGGCAGTGCTGAAAGAAAAAAAAATTGTCCGGATTACGTTGAATGAAACAGGAGAAGAAGTAATTGAAACAGAAGATTTCTTCAACAATCGTTGGGGCCGTTTACGCGACATCCTGCAAGGACCCAATGGTGAAATCTACATTGCCACGAACGGAGCTTCCTGGTCAAACACCGATCCGTTCACACATTCCATCATCCGATTAAAAAAATCAGAGTCAACCACTTCGGGAAATGCATATAACCCGAAGCGCTCACTGTCCGTTTTTCCAAATCCTGTTACTGACAAATTACACATCTCGGTTGGCAACAGCCTTTCCGTTTTATCCTCCGTCCTGTTGTTGGATTATTCCGGAAAAATCGTTAAAAAAATGCATAATATTGCAATTGAAACCCTCGATGAAGGTTTGAATGTGGAGGCGCTGCCTGCCGGTACCTACACATTGATCGTAAAAATCAATTATGAAAGAATTAGCAAACAATTTATCAAATACTGATAATTGATGCAGTGTAGATATTCCATCGGGTTTCGTTTTGTTAAACATACGGAATCGTAGAATAGGTTTAAGTCAAATCTGAATATAATGAACAGGACATACCGCGCACATTACGGATATCCTTGTTTTGGTCGGGAAATATATACATTTTTCACTATTATTGCTTTTGATTCAACCAAAATGTATGAGCATACAAATAAAAATTAAAGAATTATCGAAGCGATATCTAAACGAAATCATCCACGTGAGAAGACATCTCCATCAGCATCCTGAGTTGTCATATCACGAATTTGAAACATCAAAGTTTATCCAAAAGAAACTCGATGAACATGAAATATTTTATAAAGCTAACTATGTAAAAACCGGCATCATTGCCAAAATTGAAGGGAAAAACCCGACATCAAGGGTTATTGCCCTGCGTGGCGACATGGATGCATTGCCCATAAATGAAAATACAGGACTGCCTTTTCAATCAGTGAACAGCGGTGTTATGCACGCTTGCGGCCATGATGTACATACTTCATCCGTGCTGGGTTCTGCAATCATACTAAATTCTTTAAAAACTGAATTTGAAGGCACAATCCTTATCATTTTTCAACCTGCCGAGGAAAAACTGCCCGGAGGTGCTAAACTGATGATGGAGGAAGGTGCCCTTGACGATCCGAAACCCGAAATTGTCATAGGTCAGCATATTATGCCTGATTTACCCGTGGGAACCCTGGGTTTTAAGCCTGGCATGTATATGGCATCTACAGATGAAATTTACCTCACGATAAAAGGGAAAGGAGGGCATGCTGCTATGCCGCATCAACTAACCGACAACGTGCTCATTACCTCGCACATTATTGTTGCATTGCAGCAAATTGTAAGTAGAAATGCAAAAGCCTCCATACCCAGTGTTCTTTCTTTCGGGAAGATTATAGCAGATGGTGCAACCAATATTATACCATCGGAAGTAAAGGTAGAAGGAACATTTCGGACCATGGATGAGCAATGGCGAAACTCCGCACATACCAAAATTCAACAGGTAGCGAAATTAACTGCCCGGGCCATGGGCGCCGAATGTGAAATTGAAATAAAAAAAGGCTACCCGTATCTTGTTAACCATGATGAAATTACCAAAAGTGCTGCTGCATTTGCTAAAGAATACCTCGGTAACAACAAGGTGGTAGACCTTGAACTGAGAATGACGTCTGAAGATTTTGCGTATTATTCACAAAAAATTCCGTCCACCTTTTACCGTCTGGGAGTTAAACCGGTTGATTTAGAAGATCCACCTCCATTGCATACCGCAAACTTAATCATAGATGAATCGGCCCTTTCCATTGGGATGGAAACGATGGCTTTTATTGCATTGAAGCTTCTAA
>CAZAMT010000253.1:0-6232 GCA_964486145.1 uncultured Bacteroidales bacterium | reverse complement strand
AGGACATCCCCGTTTCTTAGGGCCTGGCGGCATTTCATCATGGTTGCATCCATGGCTTCCAACTGCTTTCGACAGCGTTTTTCCTCATCGCCGGCCGGAATAACCCGACACACTCCACCATTTTTCAAAACCAGTCGTTTATGACCATGTAGGGCCAACACCGGATCATGAGTTGCCATTAACACAATTTTCGATTCATGCAGCAATAGTTCCAGTGCTTTTCCACGATGGATCCCGGCATTTTCCAGCTCATCAATTAACACAATGGGGGCACTGCTTATCATTGCGGTATCCGCAACCATTAATGCTCTGGATTGCCCCCCACTTAATGCTGTCAAGCGGGTTTCACCGTCAAATGATTCCCCTGACAGTTCATTTGCCTTGCGCATTATTTCTGCTACCAGGTCATGACTGTTTTCCAGCATTCGACTGGCCGCATGCAGATAAAGATATTCTTCTACCGACAGATCCATGATAAAATTCATGTGCTGGGACAATTGCGCTACCATTTTCCGTTCAACGGAAAAGCGCCATGAATAATCGGGCACTTCTCCATTAACGAGTATCTTGCGGCGAGTCGGAGTGTCGCCCTGCGCCAGCCATTCAATGTCGGCTAACAACCGGCTTTTTCCGGATCCGGTTTCTCCTACAAGGCAAATGATGTCACCCGGCACCAGCTCCAAATCCAGATTTTCCGCTTTCCCATCTTTATGTGTGCCGCCCTTAATTCGAATGGATTGAATTCTCAGAGGTTCATCATGCCGAACACGCCGGGCATGCTCTGCAAATGCTTCGAATCCTTCTATTAAACTCTCCCTGCTGGTGCCCAAGTCTTCCAGTTCTTGTTGACGCAAGCGGTTAATCAGTGCACCCACACTTTGATCCTTTTTCTCCAGCGAAAGCCCATGGCTGTAAAAAAAGGATTTCAGATATGGCTCTTGCTGCAACAGTTCATCGATGGGTATATCTAATGCATTCACCTTCATCACCTTTCTACTTTCAAATTTATTTTTCGGATGTTTCCTTTTTGGTACCCGGCTCCAATCCTTCTTTCGCCGAGACAATAGGAACAGAGTGCTGCCGGCATGGTAAAACGAAGCCGACTTTCCTCCATAGAAGGCACCGTAACGCTGTTTTTAAAGATGGCAGCCAACTCACTGCCTCCTTGCCCGGTAATTCCGTTCACAGGCAAGATGATTCCTTTTGGGTTTGACTGGCGAACCTTCAGAGCAAATATTTCTCGTTCTGCCTGAGAAACAATTTCGCCTTTTGTAATCACAACAACATCTGCTGTTTTCAGCATGGGTCCAATTTTAGCCGGCGCATTGATGCCCATCAGGTTATCAATCACGCAGACCGCCATCACTTGTTCAATATGGGGCGAACAGCGGTTGCAAAGACCGGCACTTTCCGTTACCAAAAGATCCAACCGGTGCTCCTTGCCCCAGTCGACGCATTCCTGTATATTACAGGCAAAATAATGGTCCGGGCAAAGACTGCCGGAAAGCCCTTCCCCTGCAATAAAGCCATGTGCTTCATACAGGCGGCGATCCGCTGTAGTAACACAGTCTAATTTGATGACACCAATTTTCCAACCTTCCTGCTGCATTTCCTGACATGCTTTTAAAGTAACCGCCGTTTTCCCGGAGGAGGGCGGTCCTGATACGGTTATCAGTTTCATCATTTGCCTCCTTGCTTATACTTAAACCCAACACCAAAGAATAAAGTAACCTGCAGTGTTTTAATATTGGCCTGTTGACCGTTTCCGATAGAGCAAGTAGAGGAAAAAGGGAGCTCCCAGAATTGATGTTACAACCCCTACCGATAGTTCAAAGGGTTGAAAGATAATTCTGGCGATAGCATCGGAAATAATCAACAGCCCGCCTCCCAAAATGGCGGCCATGGGAATTTGGTACCGGTAATCATTTCCGATGATGAGCCGGGCCATATGTGGCGCAATCAGCCCGACAAAACCTACGGTCCCGGCCACGCTGACAGCACTTCCTGCCAAAAAAGCGGCAATAGCAATGATCAGCATCCGGTACCAATGAATGGCCACGCCAATACTCTTTCCCATTTCATCGCCCAGCGCGAAGATATTCACTTTGGGGCTGATCAGCGTCGCCAACAGAAACCCTGCTATGCTATACGGCAACAAGGTATAAAAATAAGACCACCCTCTTCCGGAAAGACTTCCCAAAAGCCATCCATAGGCAACTTCCAGTTCGTCCGCGTTTAAGGTCATCAGTCCTGAAGTCATTGCACTAAAAAAAGCAGAAAGAGCGACCCCTGCCAAGACTAAATGCACTGTAGCGGAAGCGGCCTGACGATTCATAGATAGCAGATAAATAAACAGCGCTGCGACCATCGCTCCCATAAAAGCTGCCAGAGGTATGTATTGAATCATTCCCGGCAGAAGAACCATCATTACAACTGCTGCCAGGCCTGCACCGGCATTCACGCCAATTATTCTGGGAGAAGCCAAGGGGTTACGCAAAATCCCCTGAAGTAAAGATCCGGCCACGGAAAGATTCATTCCCACCAGCGTACCCGTTAACACACGAGGCAGACGAACGTTCCAAATGATCTGTTCCGCCAGCCTTTCTTCCTTGACACCTCTTAAAACATTCCATACCTGCTGAACCGTAAAGTCGATGGTGCCGTTGGCGATACTACAGAGCCCTGCGAAAATGGTGATCGCTAATGCGACCACCATTAACATCGGGCGAGTTCTCTTTTGGGTTACACGCTGCACTAGTACCTTCACCCCCTGCCACACCATTTGATCTTCACTCGGGTATTGTTACCTTTATTGATGTGACAGAATCGCATCGGCAGTCATTTGATACATTTCGTCGGCAGTGGCGCGTCCCGGGTGCATGCGGAAGGGAAGCATATAGATATTGCCGTTTTTCACTGCCGTCAGCTCTGCCCACATGGGGTTTGCCCCGTAACTGGCAAGGCGCTGCTTGTTCTGCTTTTGATTTTTGCTCTCGGGTCGAATTAAAATCACGTCCGGGTCCGCAGCTGTAATGGTTTCAATATCAAACGGCACATAAGCCTCCTGCGTTGCACCAGGCATATCTTCGGGCACGATGTTTTCAATGCCCAAACCGGTTAAAATGGAGCCATAGCCGGAGGCTGGTTGGGCAGCCCGGATAGTGTCAAAAGGCCCTATGATCACTCCTGTGCGAATATCTGTTTTTTCACGAATTTGCTTAGCCAGGTCTGCTGCTTTTTTTTCTACTTTGTCTACAAAAGCCTGTGCTGCATCTTCGCGTCCCAGCAGCGTTCCCAGGTATAAAGGCGAATCATACAGCGGGGCATCCCCTGCCTGATCCGGATCCAGCATAAAAACAGGGACACCGATTTCCTCAAGAGCATCTACCATTTGACCATGGAAACGAGTGTGAGCGACAATAAAATCCGGCTTCACCGCGTAAACCGCTTCCAGATTGATGTTGCGTGTGTGGCCCAGCTTCGGCAGCTCAGCTGCTTCCGGGCGAGCCCGGTAATTGTCCACGGTCGCAACGGGTTCCAGGCCGATAATGTACAGGCCTTCCATCAAGTTATGATGCAGAGATACGGGCCGTTTAATTTCCTCCGGGATTTCCACTTCTCTTCCCATATGATCTGTGACTACTTTTCCACCATTTTCTTTTTCAGGTTCTACTTCTTCAGACTGTCCGCGACCATACAACATGCCCCCCAGCATGCATAAGGCGACCAATACCATAATAAATTTTTTCTCATACTTTGCACGTACCATACCTACCTCCTATAAAAAGCTAATTGTGAGCCACCTCGGGCTCTCATAGTTACGACGCGACATCCAATGCTGCCGCCTGCATTTCTACCGCCTTCCTACCCTTTTTTAATTTCAATCCATTTTCCATTATTGCCTTCCGAATCATCGGGCACCACCTGGTAGCTAATCTCTTTTATTGGATGAAGGGCTTTATCTGCCAACTCCCGGACAGCCTCCACAGAGGGGCGGGTTTCGCCTCTTTTTTTTCTTGCTTCCCGGTTCGCTTTGGTTAATCTCTGCCGCATCGTCTCAGGCACATACCGGCCCAAGCCGCCGCCTATATAAGCGACCCCACCCGGCTTTAAAATGCGGACGATTTCTTGCAGGCCTTTTACCGGCTCCTCCCAAAACCACAGTGAGCCTCGGCTCATAACAAAAGCCGCTATATCATCGGGGAGCGGCATGGCAGCAACGTCAGCCTCAATAAAATGAACCTGGTTATCCAGGTCGCAGGATAAAACATTTTGTCGGCACTGATCCAAAGCTTCCCGGGAACAGTCCAGAAAGAAGACCTCCATGTTTGTTATTTTGGCAAGTTCAAGTCCTAGATAGCCCGGACCCGTGCCCATATCTACCGCGATATCCTGATCCAATCCATAATCATCGACAAACTGTTGTGCCAAAAGCGGATACACAGGTTGTAGCATTGGATAAAATTCTTTCAGCATGATCTGTCCTCCTTGTGCAGATCTTCTTCCACCATACGAATACTGTCTAACAGGGTTTCCCATCCATTCCAGCCTTGTATCCACTGATTGTCGGCTCGAAATCCGTAGATTTCTTCAGTAAGAGTCACCGGCCATGCTCCCTGTTGTAAGAGATATTGTTGGATGGATGACTCCAGCATCATACCAATTACCTGATTGTCGCGCTCAGTTCCGGGACGTTTTTGAACCATTACTTGCGGTAAGGGAATTGGCCCCTCTGTTGTCGGCAGGATATTGATCCCTCTCGACTGACTCATCAGTGAAAAAGACTGATTCGCCACCCCTACAGGAAATTCACCTGAGACAACTTTTTCAATCACATCCAGGGGAGAATTGACAAATACGATTTTTTCAACAAAAGACTCATAAAGTGAGTGGTCGTGTTTCTCTAAAAACCCCAGTACTGTTTTAGTTATAGGCGTATCGCGATCCGGCATGACAATGGGGCTTCCCCCTTGCGCCACATTTTTCCACGAAACCTCTACAAGTTTTTTCGCGTTAATTTCATTATTCACAATTACTACCGCCGGCATAAAATAAACAAGGGTAAACATACTTTCCGGCTGAAAGAATTTCTTGAACTCAGGCCGCACCAGATCAGCCAAAGACGCGCGACTGGGCTGAAAGTACTGATCGGCTGCCAGGTCTTTAACATGGGCAAAGTCGCTCACATGCGCCATAGCCATATCCGGCAGGCTTTGATTGTTTATGCGCTGCTCCAACCAACTGATGGAGTGGTTATGCGCCGGTTGACTGATCTTTGGCCGTTCTATCTCCGCATCCTCCTGCTGATATAGGAAAGATTCCATTTCTCCCATCAGGTAGCCCCTTAAGTTCATCGGAATATGCAGCAAAACTTCCATAGTAACTCCCTCTTCCATTTTTTATTTTGTTTTCAGCTCAACATTTTCAGCGCATCAGGTGCCTCATTCTCCCGAAACTGCGACCGAAGCCGCCCTTCAGGCACCACCACTGAACGACAGCAGTATTTCGTGCGGCAAATATGCGCACGAATCCCATATACCTGCTCTAAGGCCTCTTCTGTAACCACTTTCTTCGGACCACCCATCTGATAGATTCGGCCTTCGTGCAGCAAGCACACCTGATCCGAGATTTCCATAGCATGATTAATATCATGAAAGACCGAAATCACCGTTTTTCCAAAGTTCTCTTTCAGCTGATAAATGATCTCCAATAATTCCCATTGATGTTTCAAGTCCATATACGTAACGGGTTCATCCAGTAAAACGATGGGCGTATCCTGTGCCAAGGCCATGGCAATCCATGCTCGTTGACGTTCGCCCCCTGAAAGCTGATCGACTAAACGGTATTCAAAAGAGTCCAGGCACAAATATTCCAGTGCCCAATCGACTGCTTCTCTGTCTTTTTGTGATAGTATCCAGCCGGTTCGTTGATATGGAGTTCTTCCAAAGGCCACTAACTCCCGTACCGTAATACCAGGCATTTTTTCTTTAAACTGGGGCAAAAAAGCGATCTTTCTGGACAGTTCTTTCATTTTATAAGAGTTTACTTCACGCCCATCGAGTTGAACACTTTCCGGGTTCTTCAGTTTCAATAGCCCACTGACACAACGCAGCAAGGTGGTCTTTCCCGACCCGTTAGGCCCAATGAGAGAAATGATTTCTCCGCGCTCAGCCTGAAAAGAAACGTCGCGCAAGACTTCCGTCCGGTCATAACTATAATTCAACCCTTTCAC
>CAZAMT010000252.1:0-6244 GCA_964486145.1 uncultured Bacteroidales bacterium | reverse complement strand
ACAATAGCTCGTTATTAATTCTAAAATTGCTTTTTATATCATGCAATTCCTTTTTGAGTTTGCATAACCCCATGTCCCATGTTCCAATCCAAAGGTTTCCTGATCTGTCGGTAAGAAGAGATGAAACGCCATTGCTGATGATGCTCGAAGGTTGATTAGGATCATGATGGTAATTAACCAGTTCACCTGTTGCAGGGTTGAATCTGTCCAGTCCCTGATTTCGATAACCCAACCATAGACAACCGGAACTGTCCATCACCATGGCATTAACATCTTCCCCGCTAAAATTTACGTTGGTATTTTTGCCCTGCATGTAATTATAGAAAGTTTCAGTGAATGGATCAAAACGATTCAAACCTCCCTGAAAGGTGGCAACCCATAAATGCTGATTAGGTCCTTCTACAATAGCTGTTATCCTGGAGCTGCTCAAACTGTTCAAATGTCCGTTTACATTATTGTAGGTAACATATTCATAACCATCATACTTAATAAGCCCCTGCTCGGTTCCGAACCAGATAAAACCATTGGTACCTTTATTTGAAAATACAACTTTTGGTTTTTACATGCATTTGCACTATCTTTGCATTGCAAATGCAATGAATGAAATGAAAGAACAAGTTAATATTGGAGAACAAAAGAATAAAGAAACAACTGCCTGGAGAATTATTGATTCTTCCGGATCTGTAAAAACGGTCATCGTCGATAACCGCAACACATATTTTCTAAAAATTATTAGGACAAACGATACCGATGAAATTCAAACGGAGCTATTGTACGGACAAATCAAACCCATCATGGAGTACCTCGGTTATAGCATCCAGGAAATGGCAGATATATTAGAGGTAAATTCCAGTACCATCTCCCGGTGGAAAAAGGATGACAAGCCAATCGGAAAAATGAGGTCAAAAACAATTTATGACATGGACAGGATCCTTTCAAAAGGGATTGGGATTTTTGGTTCTGAACCGGCTTTTAAAAAATGGTTGAGCACCAGCAATTATGCTCTGGGAGACAAGAAACCCCTTGAGCTTCTAAAAGACCCTTACGGGATTGAACTGGTTGAGAACGCAATTGAGGCTATGTCTTGGGGTAACATTGTATAAGTGGTGTATTTTAGGCTTATAGAAAAAAAGCATCAAGATTCACCATTGGGGTATGGAAGGGCTGGTGGACGCTGGAATTTGCCTGGTACGCCAATTATTTATGCATGCAACAACAGCGCCATCAATTTTCTTGAACTTCTTTCCATAAAAGGACCTATTGTTGCTTCAGCTAAATGGTGCCTGGTAACCATGGAAATTAAAGGAGATATTCCTTATTTAGAGCCAAAAGATTTACCAGGCGATTGGAACATGCGGCCTTATCCGAAATCAACACAAAGATTTGGAACGAACTGGGCACAAGAAAAAATGTCTGCCTGTTTGAAAGTACCTTCTTGCAGGCTTCCAATTTTCAGGTATCCGTATGAGCACAATTTATTAATCAATCCTGTGCACCCCGACATTCAAAAGTCTTTAAAAATAGCATCAGTAGAAGAGGTTGAATTTGAATTGAACTAACCCTGTAGAATTACAAAAACCAGCCCCGAAGAGCTGGTTGTAAAAGGACCCTTAAGCTGTCTTATTCAACTGAACCACTTTTTTTGTCAAGCAACAGGATTTCATCAGCGAGGATGTAGGTAGAATACTTTGTATCCCCGTTTTTATCCTCGTATTTATCAGTTTTTAACCTGCCCTGGATTTCAATGAAAGAGCCGTTGTCCAGGTATTCGAGGGCAAAATCTGCCAGTTTATGAAATGCCTTAATGTTGTGCCAGTTGGTAATTTGTTGATTGTTACCTTTCTGGTCTTTTATCCATTCATTGGTTGCCAATGAAAAGTTAACTACCTTGTTAGAGGTTTGACTAATGTGTGGTTTGTTGCCCAAATTTCCGATAAGAATTACGGGGCAATCAAGAATGTCAATACGATAGTCTTTGGTTTCAGGGAGTCAAAATTCACAGAAAACCTAGTGATATACCTTGTCTTGGTATTGCGTTGAAGTGCGCAACATTATATATTTCGAAGAATAAATTGCAATACAAGCCCCAATGAAAGGTTATATGCTTTGAAATGGGAAATGAAATGGTAAACAGTCGATTGTAAATAATTTATGAACCGAGGACAACTTTCCCTGATTTATCGGGGAAGGACTGCCTGCCCCGATATTTTTTCGGGGAGTTCAACGAAGTTAATTAATAAGGCTAAAGCATTGTTTTTTTTGCCAATGGACTAATGAATTGGTGACAATCAATATGCTTAAACAAATACAGTTACAATTTATAATAATGCTTGTTTCATTCAAATTTTATCATATCCGCCAATTGCATAAAATAATCAGTTGACCAGATGGTTAAATCTTCTGGGGTTTTTATAAATGGAAGTACATCTGCTTTTACCAAATCGATGTTGGTCTGCTCAATCCTGTTTTTTAAAAGCGTAATAAAATAATCCATCGTAAATTCCCGATCCATGTCAATACCCGTCTGAATGGCTCTTTCTTTTAGATGCTCAAAATCAAGAGTATGGTTATTCCTCACATACCATTCAAAATCATACCAGTCGCGTCCTTTTACTCTGTTCCTCCATTTTCTGAAAAGCAATGCATGCATTTTCCCGGCGTAAAGGCCAGGGACAGTAAAACACCTCGTCATAAATGAAAATGGTAAAAGGAGCAAACGATGTTCTGTGTTGAAGTTTAGGGGAGGATTTTTATCCACTTCAATTTTTACTTTAACAGTCCGTTCGGTTTGAAAAGCCAGGTCGTACATTTCTGTATTATCTTTCAGGAAAGCCGATTCAACATTGGAAACATGCTTTTTTTCCTTTCTTGTTATTTCTACCTTTCTGCCAATCGCGGTAAATTCTTTGATAATGGAATCAAAATAGGGTTCAAGAGTAAATGAATCATTTTCTTCAAGAAGCGAAAAATCCATGTCTTCAGAAAAACGTTGTATCCCATGAAAAATCCGTAAACAAGTCCCACCGTAAAATGCCGCATGATTAAAAAATCCTTCCCGGTAAAGGGCAGCAAGAGTCACCTGTTGCATGATTTCATGAATTGCATTTAACTCATCATCCCTGGTATTGACGGTATACCGGCTAAACATTTGGTCAAATATGGCACTCATATAACTTTATTGTACTTTTTTAATGAACGATAACAAATACTGCATATCGGCTTTTTTATATCCTTCATGTGCGCAATCATTAATAATTGTTGCATCAAGACGGGCAATGGCATCTTCATCTATGCGTAAATCATTAATTAAATATTCCCTGCATGATTTTACAGATTGTAACCGCAGACCGGATGTGTTAAGAATAAGATCACAAAGAGCCTTTTCAGGACTTGCAATAATGTATGCATATGTATTCTCAATGATTTCCAGCATTAACCCAATTGGGTAATACGTTTCGGGAACGTGAATATACTGATAATAACCCACAGGAGTATTGTAAGTTTTTTTCCTTTTCAGGGTAGCAGATTTTGTAACATATACCCGTTCCGGAATCAGGCCATGATAGGACAATGCACTTTCAAATGACACGTATGACGGACCGTAAAGATGATTGGCTATCAGTTCCCGTGACAAACTTTGACCCGTTAAAGATCTGGGTACAGAATACAACCCTCTCTTTAATCGCAACAGCGCACCCTCATGGGTTAAACTGCTTATCTTGTCTTTTGGTGAGCTGTATTCAACCATGCTATCGCGAAGCACATGCTGGGTTACAGGTACGATGTTATATGTTTTTAGATTTTCCACACCACAAATATAACATTTTTTACATGGTTATTCTATTTTTTTCTATTTTTTATGCATTATTTGATATATTTCTTCTTAAATTTTAAATCCGGTTTTCTTTCCAGAATCTTAAATTATGCTTAGGTAAATGCAAAGGATGCATTCTTTCAATCTTTTTGAATCATTAATCATACTAAAAAAATAAATGATAATAAACACAACAAATGATATTCAATACCTTTAGCACAAAACAACTAAAAGGTTTAAAACAGTTAATTGCGATAAACCTGTAAATGAATGAGGCTAAAAAGATTTAAGAATGCTGTATATTCGTAACATGTTTTCTATAAACCGAAAATCAGTTTTAATAATTTTCGTATTGCTTTCCATTTCTTTGGCAAACAAGCTTTACGCCACTGATTATTACATATCTAATAATGGTAGTAACAATGCAACAGGTTTATCTCAGGAAGAAAGCTTTCGGACATTGGAAAAAATAAATAGTTTAGTGTTGAAACATGGTGATCGGATTTTTTTTAAAGCCGGTGATACTTTTACCGGAACGCTCAATTTAAAATATTCAGGAAGCCTCAACAATCCAATTACATTGTCATCCTATGGAGGAGAGAAAAAGCCGGTACTTTCTGGTTCATTAGCTGTCACTAACATCAAACAAGTTGGGGACAATCGGTACGAAGCATCATGTGAGAACGAAACAAAATATTTTTACCTCGATGGAAAATTGCTGACCATTGCCCGCGAACCTAACAGTGGTTTTTTTACAATGGATGGTGGAGGTATCGATTACCTGGTTGATCTCGATCAAAAGCTAAACAAGGAGGTAATAATTGGTTCAACCGTCAGAATGCGCATTACAAACTGGAACTACGAATACCGTGAAGCAGTATATTTTAGTAATTACAAAATTGTTTTTGATTCAATGCTGTATAACACTAGCTTTAAAAATTATACATGCAATAAAGGTTATGGATACTACCTTGATAATAAAGCTGAATTTTTGGATGCTAACAATGAGAGTTACTGGTCGCCCAATGAAAAAAAGGTGTGCTTTATCTCTTCGGATTTTACACCCAATTCCAAACTTAGGGCAGGCGTTGTAAAACATGGAGTTATTTTAAATAAAGGTGTTTCAAACATTATCATTGAAAAAATTGCTTTGGAAGAATTTCTTGAATACGGAATACATGCAAAAGGAAACAACAAAAACATTCAAGTAAAAAATTGCACCTTCAATGGAATAATAAAAATGGGATTTTATGCAAAAAAACATTGTGAAAACATTGTAATAGCAAACAACATCCTGAATGATATTACAGGAACCGGAATTCGTCTGAAAGCACCTAAATATAGTATCATTGAAAATAACCGGATGAAAAGGATTGGTCTTATTCCCGGGTATGGCGTTGATGGCATTAACGGCGCGATTGGTATTTCTGTTGAAAACCTCGAAGAATTAAACCTGCCTCCGGAAGAGGTATCAAGTCATAACCTGATTAGAAATAATTATATTGACAGTACCGGCTACATGTCCGTAAGAATGGATGGTTTTGAAAATATATTTGAAAAAAATGTTGTGAAAAACGGCTTGTTAACCATGAACGACGGAGGATTAATACACACCTATGGTGCTGATATAACCGATGGATTAAATTTAAAATATACACACAGCAGCATTATTCGGGATAATATATTCATAAATTGTATCGGTAATACCGAAAGTTCGGCCAACGATCATAAGATTATCAATGGAATTTATCTTGATGCCAGGAGCAACAAGTTCACAATTGAAAACAACATCGTTGTGAATTGTGGGGGAGGAATATTGCTGAATGATAAAACCAGGGATTGCATTGTGAAAAACAACATTATTTATGGTAACTCCAGTTCGTCTCTCACTGTTGTGCAGTCGAACTTTTTCAATAACCTGAATCACCGGATAATCAAGAATGTTTTTTTTAATACACAAAACAGAAAATCTACATTATCTCTAATTAATAACCATGGAACTTATGTTGAACCAGGGCATATCGACAGCAATCTCTATGTCAGCCCAAATGAGATGTTTCACATTAAACGGAGCATTGTTGAAATAAATAAATGGAAAAATACCAGGGAATATACACTTGAAGGTTGGAAAGAAGAATTTAATAAAGACTATCATTCAACGTTTTTAATACCGGAAAAAGATGGCCATCCATTTCCAAAAAGCGATGTATTTATAAATGAATCGAATAAAACAAAGATTATCAAACTGCATTCTGATATGGAATACATGGATTTACAGGGTAACAGCCTAAACGATGAATTGATGCTTGATCCCATGGAAAGTAAGATTTTAATTTACCGGGCAAATTAATAAGTCATTTAAACATAATTAATATAAATATGAAACAGACCATCCGCCAATTGTCGGACAAGTTATCTGAGATAATTACT
>CAZAMT010000251.1:0-6277 GCA_964486145.1 uncultured Bacteroidales bacterium | reverse complement strand
AAATTTTAAACAGATGAAAAATAAAAGCAGAAGATCATTTCTGAAAAAATCGGCAATTACCATGGCCGGGGCAGGAATATACACATCAATCCCCAAAAAACTGTATGCATCAACACCACCTTCTGATCGCATAAACGTTGGCGTAATTGGCATAAACTGGTGGGGCACCGAAAATATGCAGCACTTGTTACGGGCAGATTCCGGTGTGCAATGCGTTGCCATGTGCGATGTGGATCAGGTACGATTGAAGGAGCAGGCCGCCGTACTTAAAAATGAATTTCCGGATAGGGCAGGCAGTATTAAATTTTATGACGATTTCCGCAAACTTCTCGAAAACAAAGATATCGACGGAGTTATTATAGCCACTCCCGATCACTGGCATGCCTATATGTTTGCCGAAGCATGCAAAGCAGGTAAAGCTATTTATGTAGAAAAGCCTGTTGGACGCACTATTGCAGAATGCAGGCTGATGGTGGAAATGCAACGAAAATATCAGAATGTTGTAACCACAGGGCTCTGGCAAATTAGTCTGGGCTATTTTATTGATGCCTTTAACATTTTAAAAACGGGAGTTTTGGGCGATGTTTACAAAGTGCATTGCTGGATTCCCGGCAACACCAGTCCGGTTATTTATGACCCTGCCCCGCAGCCGGTCCCCGAAACGATTGATTACGATATGTGGATTGGACCGACATCATTTCGACCCTATAACAGCAACAGATTTCATAAACAATGGAGAAACTACTGGGATTTTGGCGGTGGACAACAAACCGACTGGGTACATTATCTCGATTCGGCTTTCGATGGGCTTCTTGCTCTGGGGCATCCGAGAGAATATCCGAAGACGGTATTTTCCGTTGGGTACAGGCATCCCGATACAATGACAGAAACACCAAGGGTTCAGACTTCAGTGTTTCAATTCGACAATTATCATGTGGTTTGGGAACAACAGGCAACCAGGTTGTATAACCGGATTGACGGAGTTGCGTGGATTGGAAGTAACGGCACTTTGGTTTGCAACCGAACCGGATACGAGATTATTCCGCAAAACGGTGCAGACGGAAAACCGCTGATAAAACCGGTGGAAGTGAACGGCCCTTATGGCAACCAGCACAATCACATGATCAATTGGGTTGAATGTGTCAGAACAAATAACCAGAATACCAACGGAACAATTGAAAAGGGAAGCTTTGCAACCGAAGTGGCCTGTATGGCCAATATTTCGCACAGATTAGGCGGTAAAAGCCTTAATTATCTGCCAGGCCAAATGAAGTTTCAGGATAATCCTGAAGCTGACGCCTACATTCACCCTGAATACCAAAATGGATGGGAGTTCCCATCAGTTAAAATTTAATAATTTACATTCATGAAAACCATCAGCCGAAGAAATTTAATCAAAACCGCGGGCGTTGCCGCAACCACTGCATTTTTACCACAATCTGTTTCAGCAACACAAAAACCTGTCAACAAAACGACATTTAAATATTGCCTGAACACAAGTACCATTCGAGGACAGAATCCCGGATTATTAAAATACATCGAAATTGCTGCACATGCCGGCTATGACAGCGTTGAGTTATGGGTCAGGGACATTCAGGCATATAAGAATGAGGGCAACTCTCTCTCGGGTTTGCGTAAATTTTTAAAAGATAATCACATATCTGTTACAAGCGCCATAGGCTTTGCTCCCTGGATGGTCAATAATGATCAGGTCCGCGAAGAAGGATTTAAGCAAATGGAAGAGGAAATGAACATGATGGCTGAAATTGATTGTCAGCGTATTGCAGCCCCTGCAGCGGGTGTAAATGAATCCTTAAATTTGTTTGAAGTTGGGGCCAGGTACAAAGCATTACTTGAGTTGGGAAGAAAAACCGGTGTTATGCCACAGCTCGAATTCTGGGGGGCATCAATGCATTTCTACCACCTGGGCCAGGCTCTTATGGTAGCAGCAGTAGCGAACGACAGGGATACACGACTGCTTCCTGATATATACCACCTCTTCAGGGGAGGTTCGGGTTTCAATGGATTAAAACTGCTTGGAAACAATGTAATTGAGGTTTTTCACATGAACGACTTCGTTCCCGACATTATACGAACAGAACAAAAAGACAAAGACAGGGTTTATCCGGGCGATGGCGTAGCACCAATGAAACAAATCATGACCGATGTAAGCAATTTGGGAGGAACCATAACGCTTTCTCTTGAACTTTTTAATGAAACCTACTGGCAGCAAGATGCATTTCAGGTTGCAAAAACAGGCCTTGAGAAGATGAAAAACGTGGTTGCGTTGGTTTAATCGTCAATATTGACTCATATTACGAACATTTTTTTAAAGATGGCAACATTTAATGGTTCATTAAAATATGCTAAAAATCGACATTCAATAACATTAAACGAGCAATTGGTTTTCAAATTTACGTATTCTTATTATTGTTAAAACGTTTGTAAACTAAAACATGCGAAGATTGCGTGCACTTTCATTTTAAATTAAATTTTCCATAATGAATAATATGCAGAAACTTCTGGTTATTTTATGTTTATTTGTCTGTATTATACCTGTATTTGGTTCTGATTTGATCGAAGTGCTGCCGGTTACCAATAAAATCATCCGGTTAACTTTTGATGACGGGTACATTGCCAAGCGGGGCACCGGTGCCGACCAGCCTGCCAAATGGCCACTTCCGTTGGATGATGCCATGCTTCTTAAATCTTATCAGATTGTAAGTGCAGAAGATGATAATTACAAAGAAGGTGTATACCCGGTAAACGTGGGAAGAAAAAGTAAAATTCATGATATAAGCTCAAATTGCGACTGGAATGGCAGTAAATGTATGAACCCCTATATTCAGTTTCATTTTGTTTACCTTGAACTTCCCAATCCCATGGTCAATGGGCACAGCTATAAGGTAAAGGTTGCCAATCTTGCAGATAACATGGATGAATGGACGATCGTATTTGATGATAAAAAAACACGATCCGTTGCCATACATACCAATCAATTGGGTTATTCGCCTATCGGTAAAAAAAGATATGCTTATGTATCGCAATGGATGGGTGATCTTGGCTCGCTGGATATCGATGCGTATGATGGTGCACGTTTTGATATCTATCCTGTTCATTCAGATGGTAGCTTAGGTGGTTCGGTTTATAACGGAACGCTGCAAAAACAAAAAGATTATGAAACCAGTGGTCCTGACAGTGATAAAACCGACGTCGGTCCAAATAAAAATTTTGTTAAATCCGATGTTTGGGAATGTGATTTTTCATCGTTTGAAACCCAGGGTGAATACATTATTGCCATCGACAGCGTTGGATGCTCATATCCATTCCGAATACACGATGATGCATACCATGAAGCTTTCTATTATGCCACGAGGGCAATATACTTTGAAAGAGCCATTACCGAACTGCCGGAGCAATATGCAGGTATGTACCATCGTCCTGAATGGACCAAAAGGGAAATTGTTTATACCTCGGTGCGAACCATGGACCTTACCGATGAAAGTGGCAAAAACCAAAAGCAACGTATTTTCGACAGCATTGATTATACCTTTGATGTACGTGGTATCCGCGGTTGGTACCATGATGCAGGCGACTGGGATGGTTATTTCAGCCACTTCAGAGTTCCCCGATCGCTCATGTATACCTACGAACTTACACCAGATAACTTTAATGATGGAGAGTTAAACATCCCTGAATCCCAAGCTGCAAACGGATATGTCAATACGCACATGCCCGATATTCTCGATGAAGCAGTCTGGCTAATTGACTATTTCAAAAACAACATCGGGCCAACGGGAGGAATCTTCGGTTCACGCGTTCAACCTGATATTTCCGATAAAAGTGGTTTGACTAATGCCGATTTCCATGTAAATCAGGGATTTGATTTCAAAGATGATGGTAAACCCTTAACCACCTCATTCACCGATTACCGGACATGGATTGTGCATGGTGAAGATCCGCGCGACTCATATGCTTTCGCGAGCATAGCGGCCCAATATGTTCATTGCTTAAAAATCGCCGAAGGTAAAACAACTGAAGACTATTCAACAATCACGACCGATTACATGGCTGCTGCTGAAAATGCCTATATCTGGGCAACAAATAATACACGTGAGGGTGATGAAAATAAAAATCATTTTATAGAGAATCGTGCAGATGCAGCTTCCTGGTTGTATAAGACCACCGGAAACCAGGATTACCTTGATCAGTTGAAAGCAGACTTATTAGCTAAAAATATTTCTTCTTCAACCAATTATCTTGGTGAAAGCAAATGGGCTGTTTGGGCCTATGCCACCATCGATGATACCGATCCACTGTATAGCGGAACTTTTGATGCTCAATTACAAGCCGATCTTATCCAGGCCATTGAAAAGGATGCGCACCGTGTCGTAATGAAAAGCATTGTTGATAAGAACAGGAGCATGCGTATGGGAGGTGACTTCTCTCAACCTGTCTGGAACGGCCAGGCAACTACACCCTGGATTCTGGCAGCAATGGTTGCCCACGGAGTGACGGGTAACCAGGATTACCTGGACGCCTGCTATTTAACCGGTGATTATTTCCTTGGAGGAAACCAAATGAATTATGTGTGGTTAACAGGCGTGGGGCACCAACATCCCATTCACATCCTGCACAAAGACAGTCAATACGATGGTATTTTTGGAAACATTCCGGGTGTTCCGCCTTACAGTCCGCGCACATTATGTGATTGGATGGCCTTTGGAGGAAATAATTGTGCTTATGGTGGTCCATGGGACAATGACTTTTTCCTGTTGGATGGTCGGATTTATCCATCCTACCAGGATGATAACGGATTTACACAATGGCCGGTACATGAACTTTGGTTTGACCAGTACACAGCGCCCGCTGGTGCAGAATATACGATTCATCAGAACATTGCTCCGGCAGCCGCAGCGTATGGCTTTTTGTGTGCCTCCGGCGGAAGTATCACGAAGAATATTGCTCCTTCGGTGAACATAAGTATTCCTGCAACCGAAGTAGTTGAGGGAGATGAACTGGAAATTCATGTTACGGCTGAGGATACAGATGGGCGAATATACAAAACCGAGCTCTATCAAAACAACAGGCTTGTAAAAACACTGGACGGATTGCAATCAACCATCATTTGGGAAAACATTCCGAATGGGGAAGTTGAACTTTTTGTCAAAGTGACTGATAACCTCGGGTTATGGAAAACTTCAGATACAATTTCCATCACTGTTGGCACATTCGCAAACACGCCGTTCATCAAATTTAACATTGATGATAAAGTCCAGTTTGCTTTTGTCGGGCAATCTGTAATGCTGGATGTTACAGTTGATGGAGTCGCTGATACGGTTACCTATTTTAATTTTCACGATATGATTGGATTCAGTGTTATTGAACCATATTCAATGGAGTGGATTCCGGCATCGGAAGGTGATTATAAAATTCGCGCTGTTGCACAGAATATTGAAACAGGATTAACCGACGATGATGAGGTTTTTTTTTCGATTATTGATAAACCTTTTCTCGAAAGCCTGTCCATATCTGCGTTTCAGCTTACACCTGCTTTCAATAATGAAATATTTAATTATACCGTTAACCTTCCCGTTACGATTCAGCAAGCGCCAGTATTGACCTATGAAGAAGTTGAAGGAAGCTCTGTTTCGGTGAAAGAAGCCATTGGATTGGATCAACGGATTTTTGTAAATGAAGATGACCGCACCACAGTTATCCGGGTTGAGGAAAATAGTAATCCTGAAAATTTCACTGAATACAAAGTGACATTTCGATTGTTTACAGGTGCACCTCCGTTGTATGTTGATACCATTTTGTTTGAAACTTTTGGAAATGAAGACAACGGGTTTCAGGGGCTGGCAAACGAATACACCAAATTCTCATCCGATGCCATTGCTGATTTTACAAATGATTCCGTGTCGATAAATGAATGGTGGCAGGTATCACCAAAGGCGCAAGGTGCATCCGGGGAAGGACGAATCTGGTTGGGTAATTTATCTGATGCAGGTGATACCATTCAGTTCACCAATATTGACATTTCAGATTACAAGGTTATTACTGAATTATCCTGGTGGTCGTTTGCCAATACAGGCTGGAACAGCTATTTTACAAAAGCTCCTGCTGTTGAGGTAAGTATCGATGGCGGTGCTTTTACCAGGATTTTTATTCCCGGTGAAGTTGCTGAAAGTGCGTTCAACTGCCAGTCGAAGTGGGGAAAATTCTCACTTCCGCTGAATTTTCCGCTTCATGGCTCCACGATGACTTTGCGTATCGG
>CAZAMT010000250.1:0-6292 GCA_964486145.1 uncultured Bacteroidales bacterium | reverse complement strand
CTGAAAGTACAATTTCTTTTTCATCAATAGATTGAGGTGATGATTTAACCTTATCAAATGGTGACAATATTAAATCATTCTCACATTTATAAGTTTTTGTACCTTCATTAGTTTCATATGGTATCTGTAAAACAATTCTTTTATTAGAAACACCTATTTCTGTAAAAATAACTTTTATCAATTCTTCAAATCTATTACCAACATGCTTTCTTGCACTATTAGGATTTACAAGTAAATCTAAACCAGCACCTATTGATTGTTGGATAGTATAAATAGTGTTATCTATAATATTTTTTTCTGTATTTTTTATTTCAGCACCGTTTATTAATTTTTTAAATATTCGTTGAAGTTTTTCAAAATTATCACTGAAATCTGCAGGATTTGCAATAAATAAGTTTTGATTGATAGGTCGAACATATTTTATTGTCCCTGCAATCTCACTTGAATAAATGATATAGTTATTTTTAATTTCAGAGTTACTTAAAACATTAGGCAAATACTGTAAAATCCTTAAAGAAATCTCTCCAAATTCTTTTAAACGTTTCTTTGCTTTTTGTAAATCCTTATCTAATGGAATCATGTTTTTTTTTCAATGTTAGCCCACGCATTTTTAGTAAGATGTTTATTAACACGGCGTGCATCTTACTTTATAACGACTCATATTACTCCGGCAACCTCCCGGGTGTCCAGGGCGCCTGTTGTTTCTCAAGTTCATTCTCTAATTGCTTTATCTCCTGATCAATTCGATTGACTTCATTCAACAATGCCGGGAAATCTTCTTTCAGGATTTTTAGATTCATACGTTCGGTTTGCGTTGGATCGGCTGTGGAACTCCATTGACGACGAAGGAGGTAATTCATCCGGTCCAATATTGAAACCGGCTCCGGAGGCACCTCCTCTGCGCTGGCTTTAGAAACCGTTCCACGCAATTCGAAAACAATACTATCCAGTTCCTTCTCCGTTTCATAAATGCGCGTCATCATGGTTGTGGTTTCTGTTGGTGCTTCCACCGCGGCCCTTTTCAGTATCTCAATTTTTTTATTGAGATCCGAAACAAACGCATAGCAACCGTACACATCCCTTCCCAATGCACCTATCTCCTCCTGAAACGAAATTAGCTCCCCTTTATCTCTTGCAGGAATCGTTTTATCTGCTAACAATGCTGTTTTAAATGAAACCGGTGCTGCTACTTTTTTTATCTGTCCTTTTTCCACCACCGATAATGAAACCTGGTATTTTCCCGGCATCGTGAAAAATCCGCTTGCAAATTCTTTGGCATCACCCGTTTTCTCTTTTGCAGATTTCACAGGTTCGAAATCAGGATAACGCAAATCCCAGTTGACCCTGTTTATACCTTTTTTCGCCGGAGCCTTTAATTTACGTATGATTCTCCCATTATTACCGGTAACTGTAAATAGCAGGTATGGCTTATCTTCCCTTTCTTCTTCTCTAATAACCTCTCTTTCCGGTTGGGGTACAGGCACTTTTCCCTCAAACAGTTCCTTTTCTTTTTCCCATCGCTCCTGCCGCTTTGTTTTTGGCTCCTCTTGCAGATAATATGTAAAAATGGCGCCAAACGGAGGATTCGGTGCACTAAAAAAAGTTGATCCCTGGCCATATTTGCCACTGGTCTGCATATACATCAGGGCATCTTTTACACCAAACAGATGTGCATCTTTCTCAAGAAAAGTTTTATCAATCTCTCTCAATACCGAATAGTCGTCCAAAATATAAATGCCGCGCCCAAACGTTGCCAATACCAAATCATTTTCCCGTTTCTGTATTTCCATATCCCTCACTGATATGGTTGGTAACCCTGACCCCATCTTTGTCCAGGATAAACCTCCATTGTTTGTATAAAACACTCCGAATTCCGTTCCAACAAATAACAAATCCGGATCCACATGATCCTGCTGGATGGTATGTACGGTATGATTCCCTGGTAAATTGGCTGAGATACTTTGCCATGTTTTTCCCTTGTCGGTACTTTTCAGTACATATGGTGTGAAATCATCGCGTTTGCGGTTATCGAAAGTTGCAAAAACCACATTCTCATCATGTTTTGATGCCCTGATATCACTTATATACGTATGTTCAGGAACTTCCGGGAATGATTCACTTTTCTTCCAGATTGCAGCATCCTCAGTTACCTGTATCACTCCATCGTCCGTGCCAATGTACACCAGGTTTTCTTTCACCGGTGATTCATCCATCGAAACAATGGTTCCGAATAATGATGTGGACACGTCCTTTTTCACAGCATCTGCACTCCAGTAGCGATCCATGACCGGCCATGCATTCCTGTCAGTTCCTGTGGTTAAATCATCACTGATCCTTTTCCAGCTATTACCGCGATCATCACTTCTAAATACCACATTTGCCGCAATGTACAAGCGGGTTTTGGAATGGGGACTTATCATAAAAGGTGTATTCCAGTTCCATTTAAAGGTGTATTCTCCTTTTTCAGGCATGGGCTTGATGTATAAACGCTCGCCACTTTTTTTATCTATCCTGTAAAGATTGCCATATTGATACTCAGAATACACAATATCAGGGTTTTCAGGGTCTATGGCAGGCCAGAATCCGTCACCTCCCAGGGTCGGAAACCAATCTTCAGAAGTAATACCCTGCCTGCTTTTAGTTTGAGACGGCCCTCCGAGCGTATTGTTATCCTGTGTGCCGCCATATACGTTGTAAAAGGGATAGTCATTATCCACGGCAACACGATAAAACTGGGTTATCGGCAGATTGGTTCTAAAATCCCATGTATTCCCGGCATCGTATGATTCATAGATGCCGCCATCACCACCAATGATCAAATGCCCGGTATTGCCCGGATCTATCCATAACGCGTGATCATCAACGTGCCTGTTTTTTCGGTTCAGTTTCTTAAATGTTTTACCGCCATCTTCTGTATAATGCGAAATTGTTTCAACAGAATAAACCTTATCCACATCTTTTGGATCACAATATATTTCGTTGTAATACTGCCCGCTGCTGTGATGGTCACTCATTCTTGTCCATGATTCACCACGGTTTGTACTTCTGTAAAACCCGCTTTGATCTTTGCCGTGTGCATCCACCTGGGCTTCAATGATGACATACAAAACATCCGGATTTGCAGGTGAAAGGGCGATACCCATGCCTCCCATGTGTACCTTTGGAAGGCCATTATCAATTTTCCGCCAGTTTTCTCCGCCATCCGTTGATTTATATATGGTGGTTTCGGGTCCGCCACCAATTTTTGTATGCACATGCCTGCGCCGCTGCTCAGATGACGCATAAATAATATTTGAATAGCGTGGGTCAATAATGACATTGTTTATTCCTGTATTCTCACTTACATAAAGTACGCGATTCCATGTTTCCCCTCCATCCGTGGTTTTATACAGTCCCCGGTCACCCCCCGGCCCCCATGCCGAACCCTCGGCAGCAACAAACACAATATCGGTATTTTTGGGATCAATTGCAATCATCCCGATATGCCTTGATGCTTTCAAACCCATATTCTTCCAGGATTTACCACCATCAATGGTTTTATATATTCCGTCTCCATAACCAAGGGCACGCTGGTGGTTGTTCTCGCCCGTTCCTGCCCATACTACATTGGGATTATTTGGATCCATTGCAAGTGAACCAATGGCATATGAACCATAATTCTCAAATACCGGTTCGAATGTTGTTCCCGCATTGGTCGTTTTCCAGATATTTCCACTCGCTACCCCAACGTAATAAACACGATGATCATCGGGATGAACTGCAAAATCTGCAATCCGTCCGGATGTCATGGCAGGACCAATGGATCGAAATTTTAATCCGTTTAAAACATCAGCCGGAATGGAATCCGGATTTGACAAACTCGAAGATCCTTCATTGGAAAACCCGTAATTACAAAAAAGTAAACCAAAATATACCAAAACTATCCATCGACTAAAATTCATGATACTATAATTTTTTAAATTTTATCCATTTCATAAATTAAAAGCGTATGTTATATTTTGCTTTAAAACGCAAAGCTCCATCAACAACAGCAAATCTTTCAATGGGATCGGTAATTATTGAGTTCCAAACAAGCATAATTTCTTTGCCCGGTTCAATAATCCAATGGAACCGTGATTGCCAGCCCATTGTCTCCGAATTATTATCATACTGAAGAAAACTATATAATGTAATGTTCGGACTAAACAACACATGCACATTTGCACGATAAATTTTGGCAACAAATCCGCCCTCCGGAAGTTCAATATGGTTGTGTTGTATCTCTCCTCCGATAAACAAAGGAACAACAATCTTATATCCCATTTCCAAAGATAAATCCTTTCTTGCACCACTGTAAAAGTTTCCAAAACGGTAGCCTGAACCAGCATAGAAGTTCCTTCGTTTAGCAGACAAAATTTGAAATTTATGCCACCAAAAATCGTAGTTATCCTGTGGAATAACAAAATTTTTAAAAATCTGGAAATCACTGGTCAGTTTTTCATACTGCGAGGTTGACTGAAACGATAAGGTTTCTCCGGATTCAAACCTGAGTTCCATAATATTCAGGTTAATGATTCGGGTAAGTAGAATGTTATTGAAATCCGTTATATAGTCCAGGCCGGCACCTGTACGAACCTGCATCAGGCCCCATTTATCAGGGCGTGGGCCCAGGGCCGATTCCAAAAATGTTTCACGGATACCGGTTCTTGGAACAAAGCCGATACCCGCTTTAAAATCTTCTCCTATCCGGACATGTCCTGCCCGTAAATTAAAAAAATCATTTGGATAGATCATTTCAGCGCCCCAGGCCATATCATTTCCCTGAATACCTTCTGTAAAAGATTTTAATCCAAACAAAATCAAAGCAATATTTTTGTTGCCGTTAAACCTTGAACTGGCAAGCTTAACATCAGCACCTGTAAGAACATTGGAGCCTGGTGCATTGGCATTGCCTTGCGTACCGATAAAGCCAATGGTTGATTCTCTGCCTATATTTTGGGTGATACGTGCCGCAGTAAACATCGAATTTAAGCTGTCCCTGTGATCCATGAGATTAATGATACCAACATTTGTATTGTTACCTACCTGTCCGGTTACTTTTGCACCATAAATAATGGGAATGGGATTTCCATTCTGATCAAGGCCCAAACGCCGTGAAAAAAATGGTATCAATCTTTTACTGTACGCGTATGAACCGTCACCTTCAAGTCCAAATTGAAAATAATTTGCCCCATCAAGAAAAAAATCCCGCTTCTCAGGAAAATGAAGGTTGAAACGCGTAAGGTTAATCTGTCGATTATCAACCTCTGTCTGGGCAAAATCAGTATTTACAGACAAAGCAGTTTTAAGCGCGGGTGTAGGCCTGTAAAAAATATCCAGGCCGGCATCCCATTCATAATTCAAAGTCTGTTCTTCACGGTGGATAATTCCTCCAAGTGCATACGGATTTACATCCAGGCCGATTCCCTTGCTGATTCCTTCCAACCCGGTTAATATACCTGCATCTGATACCTGGAATTTGTACGAATTCAAATTGGCAACAGGCCAGTATGCCGATTCAAGCTTTCTGCGAATATGTCGGATAAATTTAAACCCCCATGATGACTGGCCCTTTTTAAAACTCAGCGTTTTGAACGGAATCACAATTTCTGCTTCCCAACCGATCGCCGTTATTTTTGCCTTCCCGTTCCATAACCCGTCCCAGGCCTTGTTAAATGATGCTCCGTTTTCACTGATAAGTGCATCTCCAATGGAGCCACGAGGGCCAATCTGGAACCAGTATGCTGTTCGCTGATTCCGGTAAGTATCCAGTATTATCTGGATCCTGTCATCCTCTCCGAGGGATACATCACGCGCCAGTTCTTTGGCCGTGATCTTCTCCGGATCATCATAACAACGGATACCAAAATATATATGGCTTTTGTCATACATAATATACACTTCTGTTTTTTCTGAAATCGGTTCTCCAACATCGGGTTCACGTTGGTAAAAGGTATCTAAACGCAATGCGTTTTCCCATTCCCCTGGCTCAAGCAATCCATCAATAAATGGGGGGAAATCCGTATACACAGCTTCACGAACCGGTTGTGAATGTACTGATAATGGTAAAACCAAAACAAGAAGATAAAAGAAAAGTGTCTTTATACGGGCCTTCCGGTGTACAATCATTTCTTGCAACTTAACAGCAATTATTATGCTTCAACCAACAGCGTTTTGTTATCACGGACAAAACTAATCAAATTCATCGAATTCGTTTCCCTAAATGAAGACCATTGATAATGTAAAGGTTATAAATGCAAAAAAACCAGGTTTT
>CAZAMT010000249.1:4554-6336 GCA_964486145.1 uncultured Bacteroidales bacterium | reverse complement strand
GTGCCAAATTTCAGGTTTGGTCACAAATTTTAAACAGATGAAAAGGAAACTGGAAACTGGAAACTGGTTATGGATAAACAGGCAGATAGCAAATGGGAATTGTACAACATGAATACCGACAGGACGGAAATGAAGGATGTCATTGAATTGCATCCCCAGGTAGCCGGAGAGCTGGAGAAATTATGGTGGGAGTGGGCCAACAGGATAGGAGTGGAGCCATGGGACAGCCTTAAACTCATTAGGGATTTATAGGTTTTGGTTCTTTATGTGGGATGCCAATCTCAGAAGTTACGAAATTCAATATTTTTATTTCAAAAATACCCGAAAATACAAACATTAAGATGGATATACCCGAATTTCGAAAGCAGGCACATACCCTGGTTGACTGGATCGCAGATTACTTTGAAAACGTTGATAAATACCCTGTTAAATCACAAGTGAAACCTAAAGAAGTTTTCGCAAAACTTCCCGATACTCCTCCGGAGATTGCCGAAGAGATGAAGGATATTTTTGAAGATTTCAGGGAAATCATTTTACCCGGGGTTACCCATTGGCAGAGTCCAAATTTTTTCGCCTATTTTCCGGCAAATTCATCCTACCCTTCAGTCCTTGGCGAAATGGTTACCGCTGCATTGGCTGCCCAGTGCATGAAATGGGAAACCTCGCCGGCCGCGACTGAACTGGAAGAAAGAATGATGAACTGGCTCAAACATCTTATCGGACTGCCTGATTTTTTTGAAGGTGTCATTCAGGACTCAGCATCAAGTTCGACACTTGCTGCAATCATTGCGGCCCGGGAGCGTATAACCGATTTCAATGTTAACAGCAAGGGATTTGAAGAAAATAAGCTGAGAATATACGGTTCCTTGGAAACCCATTCATCTGTTGACAAAGCAGTTAAAATCGCGGGAATTGGTCACCAAAATCTTATTAAAATTGAGGTTGACCAGGCATTCAGAATGAAGCCTGATCAACTGGAGCAGGCGATTATTGATGATTTAAACAATGGGTTTTTAGCGGCATGTGTTGTCGCAACAATTGGAACAACGGGAAGCACGGCCATTGATCCTGTAAAAGAAATTGCCGGAATTTGCAGAAAGTATAATGTCTGGTTGCATGTTGATGCTGCTTATGCAGGAACAGCAATGGTTTTGCCTGATTATCGTTGGATGATGGAAGGAATTGAACATGTGGACAGTTTTGTATTTAACCCGCATAAATGGATGTTTACAAACTTTGACTGCTCGGCGCTGTTTGTCAAAAACAAAGATTTATTGGTGAAATCTTTTCAATTAATACCCGAATATTTAAAAAGCGACCTCGACAAACAAGTAAACAATTACAGTGATTGGGGTGTGCAACTTGGTAGACGATTCAGGGCTTTGAAATTATGGTTTGTACTGCGAAGTTTTGGGGCTGAAAACATCAGAAACATAATACGCCGGCACATGGAATGGGGTGCAATGTTTGAATCCTTTGTAAATGAAGACCCGGATTTTGAATTGTTAGCGCCGCGAACATTAAACCTTGTTTGTTTCAGACATGTTCGGCATTCGTATTCGGAAAAGCAACTGGATGAGTTAAATACCGGGTTGCTAAAAAAAATCAATGCTTCCGGTAACATGTACATCAGCCATACACGCTTAAATGGCAAATTTTCGTTACGGTTTGTGGCTTCCCAAACCTATGTTCGCAAAGAACATATTGAAAATGCCTGGGATACAATAAAAGCCTGCATTTAAGAGGTATTTAACTAATTGAGCGTAATCACTCAATTTGGGT
>CAZAMT010000249.1:0-4454 GCA_964486145.1 uncultured Bacteroidales bacterium | reverse complement strand
TTAAAGTCAAAACCGCGAAGTCCGAAATAGAAATCGCGAAAAACGCAAAAAAAACTACATCGCGAACCTCGCGAAAACCCTGGCGCTATCAGCAGTTAAATAAAAATATGGAGGCTAAAGCTTATCAAAAAACAAGTGCAGGAAATTTTACCCGCGTTATCTGATGAAGAAAAAGAATTTGTAAAAGAAAAAGGTCGGATTGAAAAATCAGTAGCTGTCTATCACGATCATCAGGAAAAATTGATTTGGTGGTATCGCAACATGTTGTTGATTTAAATCACCTGCCCTGATAACTCAAATCATCCTGTTTGCATTGATTTATGGCAACATGCAATGTACCTTTAAGTATGTATTTTACATTCAAAAATTTATAATTGCTGGTTTAACATTAAGGTAACGTAATTTGTTGTATTTACCAGGTTAAAAGAATTACAATTTACACTGTTTTTTATGTACAATGCAAAAGTCTTAATTGCAGGCGATAGTTCTGAAGATGTTCTCTCCATTGAGAAAAAGCTACAGGAGTTTCAGGTTCAGGTCATTCATGCCTATTCAATTAAAGATGTCATGAGAAAGACAACAGAACAGGATATCGCAATAGCCATATTGGATGTATCTGCTTCAGATGAATTAGGATATGAAATGATTGATACCTTGCAAAGCAGTAATCCTTCAAAGCTAATTCCGGTAATTTTAATTTCAGATGAAGATAAGGCAGATGAACTGATGAAATGGGGTCTAGGAAAAGGAATGGTTGATTTTTTATCAAAACCCGTTCGTCATCGGCTACTTGTTAGTAAAATCAATGTATTTCTTGAACTTTTTTCAAGACGGAAAAAGTTGGAAACAGAAGTCGAAAAACGCAGACAGTCTGAATATAATTTAAAGAAAACCGAACGGAGGTTAATCGAAGCAAAGCGCAAAGCCGAAGAATCTGACAGGCTCAAATCCACATTTTTGGCTAACATGTCTCATGAGATACGAACACCTATGAATTCCATTATTGGGTTTGCTAATTTGCTTGGAAACGATGATTTGTCTCAAGAAGAGAAGGAAGAATACATCAATTATATTCGAAACAGCAGCCGAACGTTGTTAAACCTAATTGATGATATTATTGATATAGCGAAAATCGAAGCAGGTCAATTATCTATGAATCCTGATGCTGTACCTATTCGTTCTACATTCAAAGAATTACAGGCCCTGTTTCAAAAGGAACTTTTAAACCGGGGAAAAGGTAATCTCGAATTAAAACTTAATCTTCCTGATCGGGAAAAAGAAGAATATGTCTTTGCCGATGATTCAAGGTTACGCCAGGTTCTATCCAATATCATTAACAATGCCATCAAGTTCACCTCGAAAGGGTTTATTGAAATTGGCTATTACCAGATACCAAATGCCCGGGAGATAATGTTTTTTGTGCGTGATACCGGCATTGGTATCCCTGAAGACAAACTTGAAGTAATATTTAATCGATTTGAACAGGTAAAAGATGAACGAATTGAGAAAAATGAGGGTACGGGCCTTGGTTTGTCCATTTCCAAGCGGATAATTGAACTTCTTGGAGGTGAAATTGCAGTGGAATCAGTAGTAGGCGAAGGATCCTATTTTTATTTTACATTAAAACTGGTGCCAAATGAATTGGAAACAGAGCTGGCAAACCAGGAGGCAAACAGAACAAAGGCCATTTCATCCGCTGAACTGAATTTGAAAGATAAAACCATTTTAATAGCGGAAGATGAGATATTCAATTTCCAGTTTTTGAAGGAGTTTCTGCGACCAACCATGGCGGATGTAATTTGGGCAAAAAGTGGTTTTGAAGCCATCGAGAAGGTAAAGGAATACAAGGATATTGACCTGATTTTAATGGATATAAAAATGCCGGAACTGGATGGTTATGAGGCAACAAAAAGGATTAAAAAAATAAACCCGGACATTCCGATTTTTGCTCAAACAGCCTATGCAATGGCCGGTGATAAAAAAACAAACAAAAATGCCGGGTTTAATGAATATCTCACAAAACCTATAAAAACTTCCGAATTATTAAAACTGCTGATCAAATACATTCCGGTTAAAAAGGAAGCCAACAAGGTATAAGACCACAGAGGGCAAAGTAACCTGAATACATGTGATCAGAAATTCACTCCATTAGCTTTCAACATTCACTAACTCAGGCTTTTTTTCCGGTTGAGGTGAGGGTTGTTCGTGAAATGCCATTGAAAGGACCTCATCGAAGTAATCCACAAAATTAGCTTTCATACCATTTGTAATGTAATCGGGCAGTTCATCAAAATCTTTTTTATTTTCTTTTGGAAAAATCAACTCGCTGATGCCAACACGTCGGGCTGCTATGGTTTTCTCTTTAACACCGCCAATAGGTAATACCTTACCTGTTAATGTTAATTCCCCGGTCATGGCAATGTCGTTTCGAACCGGTTGGTTTGAAGCCAGCGAATACAAAGCCAATCCCATTGTGATTCCGGCAGAAGGGCCATCTTTTGGTGTAGCCCCGGCAGGAACATGGAGATGAATAAAATTCTCATTAAAAAAATTGGTGTTGTTTTTTGTTAGAAGGGAACGAACGTAGGAATAGGCTATTTCCGATGATTCCTGCATTACTTTTCCCAATTGGCCGGTTTGCTTAAAGCCTCCGGTTTTGCCTTTTACTGCATTTGCCTCAATATATAAAGTGGCTCCGCCAAGAGCTGTCCAGGCCAGTCCAAGGGCAACGCCGGGAACATCCTTGTTATATAGTTCTTCGGCACTGAAAATGGGTTTTCCCAGGTACTTTTCAATCTTTTTTGGTGTTACGGTAATTTTCTTATGTTCTTCTTCAGTTGCTTTCAACGTTACCTTTCTTAGAATTTTCTTGATGTTGTTTTCAAGGGAACGTACCCCTGCCTCCCTGGCGTATCCATCAATAATATGCTCAAGTGCTTTATTTGTAATGGATACCTCTGATTTATTCAATCCATGTTGTTCCAGTTGTTTTGGTACCAGGAATTTTTTGGCTATCTGTACTTTTTCTTCGAGAATGTAGCCTGATAATTTTATAATTTCCATCCGGTCAATCAGAGGCTTTGGAATGGTATCCAACTGGTTGGCTGTAGTAACAAACAGGATGTTAGAAAGGTCATACCGTACATCCAGGTAGTGATCCAGAAATTCTTTGTTCTGTTCGGGATCAAGTACCTCCAGTAATGCTGATGCCGGATCTCCCTGGAAACTGGTGCCTATCTTGTCAATCTCATCAAGCATAATAACCGGGTTAGAGGTTTGCGTTGTTTTTAGGCTCTGAATAAACTTTCCGGGCATTGCACCAATGTATGTTCGTCGATGACCTTTAATTTCTGCCTCATCACGCATGCCGCCCAACGAAAACCGATAAAATTTTCGGCCAAGGGCGTCAGCGATGGATTTACCAATGGATGTTTTTCCAACGCCCGGAGGTCCAACAAGGCAAACAATGGAGCCACTCAGCTTTTTCCGTTTAATGATGGTGCTGATAAACTCAAGAATACGATCTTTAACATCATCAAGTCCATAATGTTGATCATCAAGTATTTTTCTGGCCTTTTTTATGTTTGTATTATCTTTTGAAAACATCCCCCACGGCAATTCCGTTAATGTTTCCAAATACGATCTTGTTACATTGTATTCAGCCGAGGTAGCCTCCATTACTTTTAACTTTTCAATTTCTTCGTTGATAACTTTTTCTGCTTCCTCCGTCAATGTAAGCTTTTTTAAACGTTTTTGAACTTTATCAATCTCAACTGATTTATCATCTTTTTCAAGTCCAAGTTCCTTTTTTATGGCCTTGAGTTGCTCTTTTAAAAAGAATTCTTTTTGCTGTTTATTGACCTTTTCATCTATCTGCTTCTGAATTTTTTCCTGGATTTGCGAAACTTCAATTTCCTCACGCAACATGATAATGAGTTTTTCAGCTCGTTGCAACAGGCCGAAAGTTTCCAGCAAATCCTGTAATTTATCCGTATTGGAGGTAAGGATGGACGCTACCATATCGATCAGTTTGGCAGGCTGGTCATACGAGAGTTGTTGCAGCATCATTTTAAGCTGCTCCTGCAACAAAGGATTGATTTTTAACAATTCCTTCACATTGCTCATGATCGATAATGAATAGGCTTTAATTTCTTCGGTTATTTCAATTTTTGGCTCATAATAGTAGTTTACATTCCAGACCAAATAAGGAGTTTCCTGTACTGTTTTATTAAAGGTAAACCGCTGCAGACCCTGTGCTAAAACCTGCACGGCATTATCTCCCATCGGGATAACCCGGTAGATTTTCATAGCTGTACCAACCTGGTAGTAATCATCTTTTTCAAAATCTTCTTCCGCTTCATTCTTGGTATAAACAATGCCGAAAACTTTATCATCTGATTCATAGACTTTTTCAATTACCTGAAGCATTTCTTTCCCTGAAAAAGTAACCGGTG
>CAZAMT010000248.1:0-6337 GCA_964486145.1 uncultured Bacteroidales bacterium | reverse complement strand
TGGTATAAATTTCATCTCTGGTTAACGTTTGGGGCAGGTTGTAAATCTCACGAACACTATCAGGCTCATTAACCCTCCAGATAAACCTTGCCCAAACCATAAACCATGTCCATTGTGATTGCTGTTCAAGAATGTCCGGGGTTGGAAGTTGTCCTACTTCACCAAGTGCAATGGGCTTCCCCTCTGCCAGGGTAAGTAAATCGTCATGATGGGATTGCTTGTAATCAGCTTTGTAAATATCGGTAGCCAGAATATCCACATACCCAAGCCCCGGGAAATAATGGTGATATGCATAAGCTTCATCGTTTTTCCAGTCGCGTGGCCCGTTAGGGTTCCAGACCCAAAGGATATTGTTTAATTTGTGGTAATTGACAAAACGCTCATACATTAATTTCCATAGTGCCTGGATACCGTTTTCACCTTTTTTATCGCACCACCAAAACCAGGTTCCGTTCATTTCATGATAGGGTCGCCAAAGTACGGGTATGTTTTCTTCTTGTAGCTTTTTCATCCAAAAGGCAACATTATCAATGTCATCCAACCAAGTTTGATGAATTGGTGTTCCGGGGGTGACAAGCTTTATCCATTCCGCGTTAGATATCGAATCGCGGAAATGGCCTACACTGTCTGCATAAGGCTTTCCCTGGTGATACATTAATGTGATGACAGAACCCCTGTTATGCTCGCGGATGGCTTCCGTAATCATTTCCTCACGATGCTGTTTCCCGATAAAGTCAGAGCCCCAGACAGCCGGATACATTCCGGTAATGGAATAAACACTATCCGAAGATCGTTGAAGTTCATGAGCATAGTTATGCTGACCACTCATGATTTTTTCACCTTTAATGCTGTAAATATATTTAAGCAATTCCCTTGCCTCCGGAATGGTGTTTTCATTCACCGGTGGTATATCGTAGCGCGGTTTACATGATTGGAATAATAAGAAAACAGCCAGGAAATGGACAAAAATTCGTGTCATTTTGATTTAATTTTATTAGTTATATAAAAAACAAGATTGTGAATTGTTTACAATCGACTGTTTACGATTAAAATTTTGGTAATTCCCAGGGTTTTCGATACCGGGGAACTACATATTCAGTTGCATTTTCCGAATTGGAAAATGTATTATCAACATCATCCCAAACAAGCTTGTATTCTCCGGATCTTACAGCTATGTTAGCCATGTGTGCAGCAATAGCAACAGCGCGGCCGATTTCAGGCGGACAATTTGGTGTATTCCGTGACTTCATGCATTCCACAAAATTTTTCACATGTACATCATGATTTTCTCTTCCTTTATCATACGATGCAGCTTCAATTTTATGTTCCTTTTTTTCATTATCCCATTCAGGTATAATTTCCCATCCCGAACGATTTGCGACAATTGTGCCGTTATCACCTTTAAAAGCAATGCCATAATTTTTATCCCATGGTCCCGTCTGCGTTCCCGCTGTGTGTTCCCAGGATACCATGTAGCCTTCCATTGGAAAAGTTACTGACATGGTATCAAATGTTTCATGTGCATGGTCGTTGTATGAAAGGTTTGCACCATAGGCCAAAACGGTTTTGGGAGGTGTTATTATGTCTTTTGCCCAAAAGGCCATATCTATCAGGTGTACACCCCAGTCTGTCATTAACCCACCTCCGTAATCCCAGAACATGCGCCAGCTTCCGTGAAACCTTGAAGGATTGAAGGTACGATCCGGTGCAGGTCCTAACCAGAAATCAAAATCTACCCCATCAGGTACAGGCTGGTCGGCAACTTTTAGACGACCCACCCCATAATTGAAATTCGACCAGATGGTAACTTTTCGGAGGGTACCAAGTTTACCGGTTTTAATATAGTCCATAATCTCATTCCAGATTTTCCCACTTCGCTGCTGTTGGCCAACCTGCACAATTCGATCGTATTTATTTGCTGCCTTCACCATTAAGTTACATTCTCCGATGGAATTTGCCATGGGTTTTTCAACGTACACATCTTTTCCCGCCTGGCATGCAGCAATCATAGGAAGGCAATGCCAATGATCGGGTGTGCCGATAATTACAGCATCCAAATCCTTATCTTCAAGAAGTTTCCTGTAGTCAGAGTACTTTTTGGGCTTTTGGTTGTAGTTGTTTTCAACTTCGGCTGCCTTTTCATCCAGCACATTCTGATCGACATCACACATTCCTAACACCTGCACATCAGGTAATTCCAAATGCCTTTCAAGAATTCCAAATCCCATGTTCCGGCATCCAATCAATGCAACGTTCACAGTATCACTGGGGGCAGCTTTATAGCTTCTTGAAAAAACGGAAGGGCCAATGGCTGCTCCGGCCATGACGGTTCCGGATTGCTTGATAAATTTTCTTCTGTTTGAATTCATTGTCCTTGGTTTTAGTTATTTTTTACTTGTTGGATATAATTGTTTCTGACTTGCAAACTGATGTTCTCCCGCCACATGATCATTTCTGAAATAATAAATGTCTTTATCCATTTTATTATTTAATGTTGAACCATTGACATTGGAAGGTTTATTCAAATCAGTGATGGTTGTGTTCATTACTATTTCATTGATATATATTCCAAATTCGTGTAAATATCCATCGTTGATGCTCCATGTTCCCAGGTTTATTGCAATTTTATTCAGACCCAATTCATTGTAAGGCATGTGATCCTCATTTCGGTTGTGATCGGCTGCTATATTCAATGTTGCTTTTGCCCAATCTTTGGTTATCACAGGCAGATCAAAATGTGCCGGGTAAATATTACCGATTTGTGAAAACCTGCCGCCGATATTACCATACATCTTACTTAAAGAATAGCACAAATTTAAACGTTTAAGTGAATTTTTAAAACCTTCAATCCAAATAAATGCCCCACTCCGGAACCCGGGATTGTAATGAGCGGGATCTACTTTGTATACCAATTCAATAACAGGATATTGTCCTTTTCCTGTTTCCAATACCTGGCAAATCCGGTTTATTGTTTGTGGCATGCGATCCTGTCCCGGGATATCATATCCGCGTTTACGTGAATATAAATACAGTGCATTTGACCCGTTGATCCCTTCACCCTTTCTTACTTCTGCAAAATTCGACGGATTTTTATCTTCCGTATATATATATCTTTTATGCCAATAGTCTAATCGGTTTTCAAAATTTCCGTTTTGGATAAAATCAAATGCTGGTAACTCCCATTTATGATTTAACCATAGTGGGTAAGTTTTTTGATTGAATTCAGGAAAATTATCAGGATACCGGTATATTTCCCTGGTTACATTTTTATAGTAAACAGCGACGTTATCACCATCTATGTCAATATAAGCAAATCCCTGTGCCGGTCCGCCGTAAAAATCCTCTTCACCGAATGCACGGGGGCGATAGCCGGCGGCCGGCAGATTAATGAACTTTATGCCATTCATCATAACTGCCGTTTTCACGGATGCTTTAAGGGGGATATGGACATGTCCACTGAAAACGTATTTCACATTGCCGTGTTTTGAAAGAATATCCAGCAGAAGTTTCTTTATTTCAACGGATTCTGCATAATTAATTAGCGGATTTATACCAATGGGATGGATGGGTATATGCTGCATGAAAATAACCGGTTTTGTTTTGTGGGCTTCCAGATCCCGTTCGAGCCAGTCGAAATAATGTGGATGGGTTGGCCAAAACTCACTTCGGAGCGGGTCCGGCCAAACAATGAAATGCCATTTTCCCAGATCGAAGGAATACAGAATTTTATTCATTCCGTTCATGGCTTTCTGAATGGTGAAAAAATTATCCAAATCACCCATGTAATATCCCGGAGAAAATCTAGCATTATACGCCGTTTCATGATTACCAACTTCCAGAAGTACCGGGTGGTTAAGTTTTTCATAAAAACGTTTCATCTGGATGAAATTTTCCATTTGACCTTTGCTGTCCACAAAATCACCTATAACAACCGAAAATGCAGGCTTTTTTTCCAATTCGTTGACCCGTTCAATGGTTTCTTCAATAAAGGCATTGTGGATTTTTACTCTTGTCGGACTGTCCTGATTAGGGGCTTCAGGGCTTCCACCTTGCGGGTCGGCCATGATTACAAAACTGAATGAGTCTCCATTTTCTGTTATTCCCACATCTGCAAAATTTATCTTTCCTATCTCTTTGTCGAAAAGTAAATTTGCAGTTACGGTAAAATCATCTTCTTCGGTTTTAATCTCGGGTTGAGCTAACAAATCACTAATCAAAATACTGAGCTTAATTTCTTTTTGATTTATTGTTATGCTGGTTTCCGGGGTGGCATCCTCTATCCAAAGAACAATAATATCGGTGTCGTTTTTGTAAACGGATAGTTGGTATTCCGCTGAAACATATTCGAGCTCATCAAACCCAGGTTCAAAAAAGTAATTCTTGCTTCGGTGAAGTTTACCTTTTTTGATTTCAATGTTACCATCAATACCGGTAATTTTCTCTGTCCCATTTCCTTCAAACGCAAGGCGAACCATAATGAAACCTTCTTCTGACAGCGCTTCAGCAATGGTTGAAGGACTTTTCATATAAGGATTGAAAAAAACCTGACCATTTGCATTAAAGGGCAAAACGGGTATAACGCTTAAGGAAGTTCCGGCTGTAAGTTTCTGAATAAAAGATCTTCTTTTCATTAAATGTGTAATCTGAAGTATTTATGATATGTAAATGTATAACATACAAATCTAAAAATTGGATAACTATTGATCATCCTGCAGCATCCTGTTTTTATTTATGGATTTTGGAATATATTTTTTTATTTTGTCTCCTTTATAGATAATGTTTAAGTGAAATTATCTGAAAGTAAACATAAAACCTAAAAAATCAGAAATGGCAAAAGAAGAAAAGAAGAGTTTTTTTAAACGAATGCTCGACAAGGTCGAATCAGCAGGTAATAAACTACCTCAACCCGTTACGTTATTTGCAATTTTAATGGGTTTGGTATTAATCCTTTCATGGATTTTCGGAAGTATCGGGTTAAGTGCAACACATCCCGGTACAGGTAAAGATATTGAAGCCGTAAATCTTTTAAACAAAGAGGGAATACAACTCATTTTCACCAATATGGTTGATGTTTTTGCTGAATTTCCCCCGTTGGGCCTGGTTTTGGTTGTAATGCTGGGTATTGGTGTCGCCGAGCGAAGCGGGTTGATAGCTGTAGGATTACGGGTTTTTGTCAGCAAAGTTCCCAAATCCTTAATAACTTTGTCGATAGTTACTGCTGGTATGTTGAGTAGTGTAGCTGCTGATGCAGGTTATGTTGTACTTATCCCTCTGGGTGCTGCCATATTTCACGGGATGGGCAGGCATCCGATTGCAGGGCTGGCAGCAGCTTTTGCGGGAGTTTCAGGAGGCTTTGGCGCCAATTTTCTTCCCACCGGACTGGATCCATTAATCGCCTCTTTTACAGAACCTGCGGCACAAATAATCGAACCCGGGTATACTGTAAACCCGCTTTCAAATTATTACCTTATGGCTGCATCTGTGCCGATTGTCGGATTAGTGGGAACCTGGGTTACCGAACGGATTATCATCCCGAGATTAGGTGAATACAAAGGAGAAGAAAAAATTGAAGTTTCAGAAGTAACACGTACAGAAAAAAAAGCATTAAAATGGGTTTTATTTTCAGTGATTATTATCCTTGCAGTGGTTGCTCTTGGGGCAGTACCTCAAAATGGTGTGTTCAGGGATGAATCAGGCGGATTGAATCCATTATACCAGTCGATAGTACCTTTAATGTTTGTTATATTTTTTATTGCAGGTTTGGTTTATGGGTTAATCACCGGTTCGATAAAAGGAGATAAAGATGTAGCAAACATGACCGGCGAATCCATGGCAACCATGGGTGGATACATTGTACTGGCTTTTGTGGCTGCACAATTTGTTGCTTATTTTAACTGGTCAAACCTGGGTTTGATAGTAGCGGTAGGTGGAGCCGATGGATTACAGAACATTGGTTTTACAGGTATTCCGTTACTGGTAGCATTTATTATTATTTCATCACTGGTAAATCTTTTTATTGGAAGTGCATCGGCGAAATGGGCCATCATGGCGCCTATCTTTGTGCCCATGCTTATGCTCATGGGATATTCACCGGAAACAACGCAGGCAGCTTACCGCATTGGCGATTCCTATTCCAACATTCTCACACCGTTGCTTCCGTATTTTCCGTTGGTAATTACATTTGCCCAAAAGTATGTTAAAAATATAGGTCTGGGTACCATTATTTCAACCATGCTGCCTTATGCATTGATATTTGCACTGGTCCGAATTCCGATGTTTGTGGTTTGGATTTGGTTAAATATCCCACTTGGTATAGAAGGACCAATATATTTCAATC
>CAZAMT010000247.1:0-6348 GCA_964486145.1 uncultured Bacteroidales bacterium | reverse complement strand
TGTTTCATATAACCATTTTTTTTAGCATCATTGAATTTATCTCACATTGCGGTTGAATGCTCAATCGGGCAATGCTTGTTCATGAATGAACTTATTACGCCAGTAAAGAAATTTTTGTTAACATTTATTGTCATTCTTTTACTCAAAGCAAATTATTTCTTCACATTTTCTTCATATGATTTTATCCATTCATCTGTATCTATCTTTGAAACCAATTCTCCAATGAGTTGATAAGGGATGTACTCCGGTTTTTTAAACCGAATACAACTTTTGCCCATATCCAGTTTTCTTTCTGAATGTTTTGGGTATTCATTGACAAACCAATTGTGTAATTCATCAATGGTATATACTCCACTATGATAAAGTGCTATGTGACTTTTTTGTGACGCGATATTTATAAAAGGCAACGGCAATTTTGGGTCTGCATGATATCCGGGTGGATATTTTTCATGGGGAACTACATACCCTATCATTCCGTAGCTGATTGTTTCAACAAATCCTTCGGGGATGTTTTCGCGGATTACATCCCGTAGTTTTGAAACGGCCTGTTTCCGGTCTTCCGGCAATTGGTTAATATATTCATCCGGGCTTGTGGCTGTGTGCTTCATTTTTTAGTTTTTTGCTTTCTTGTTTTTATCATGATGATTGTCAGGATAAATATAAATGTATGAATGTTTATTAAATTTACCAACATGTAAACATCGATTATGGTTAATTAGAACCAATTTGGAATGTAGTCATTCAACTACTGGGCAGGAATCGTTCAGTTAGTGTTAATAAGTAACCGCTATATATATAATGTCATTTGGCGATTCGAAGCACGAACCTGTCAAACCACTACACAGTTAAATAGATGTAACGCCCTCGAAATTAGCACTATCCGCCAAATGCACTAAACACGATGTGTATGCCCTGCATGAGCAGCAGTGCACCATTCCGTATGTTCTGAATAAATTTGAAAAATGCAAATTTATTTTGAATTAAACAGCGGCTATACCTACTGGATTCGCCAATCAGAGGCAAAGAAATCCCGAAACGCAACGGCCAGAAACGTTTGTTGGGAATACCTACGGCAATTGATCGTATGTTACAACAAGCCGTGAACCGTGCAATAATGCCTCCATTTTATCGAAATATTACCATTGCCGGTTTTCCAATCTCAAAATCGCGGAAGCCGAAATCGGTAGTTCGAAAAGAGTTTAATTTAAAAACATTATTTCCTTTAGCCGGAATTATTGGATAGAACGAAATGGATAGTTGAAAACCATTCATAACCAGGTTATCGTTTTTTATTAAAACGCCCAATCCTATTTGCGAATACACCTTGCTGTCGTGAAAACCTTTTACTGCATCGCCAAGCATTGCCAGCGAAAAGTTTAGAAAGGGGCCAAAACGAAACCCGATAAAATCCCACGGAGCATACGATTGTGTTTGTGATGTCAACAGCAATCGGCTGGTTCCCGACAATAACGGACTGTTAAAACCTTTCAGTCCGTACTCATTATTAATTGTTAAACTATCGTAACTGGTACGATGGATGCCAATAGTTACTTGTGGTTTAATAAACTGCCTGAATTTCCATTGGCCTGTTTCTATTAATCCTGTAAAATAGTTTACCCCTGCCCTAAACACACCCTGCTCAGCCTGCGTTTTTCGGAGAAACGTTCCAAATTCGATATTGGAACTCAGGTATCCCCACGAATAATAATTACCCAGAGAAAAACGTGTTCCAACATAAAAACGTCCAACATTGTTTTTTTCCTGATAACCGCCAGTCAGTCCAATCACTCTCCCAATCGGAACATCTTCTATTATTCCAAACTTAAAAATATACTTGTCTTTTATATATTGTCGTGTATTTACGCCTATGCTGGCGAGATAAAAATTTTCGTCGCGATAAAATCTTAATGTATCAATTGTTTCGGGGGGCTGTTCAATAAAACGGATTCGATTAAATCGCACGGTAGAAATGAACCTTGTTGTGCGGCTATATGCTGAACTCCCTTTGAAAACGGGCACCGCACTACCCACCCAGAAATCTTGTGCATTGTACTTATATTGCATAGCTTTGTTGGACCAGATGGAATCTTTGTGAAGGTGTTGAGCAAAATTCACACCTGCCCCCCACTTTGCCAAAGGGGAAAAAAACGGACGGTCCACAGCAAAATTCTTAATAAAATTTCCGTATTCATCGGTACCGTATTGCAGGGTGGAATTTATATAGGTATTACGGATATTTGGGACGAAGTATTTCATTCTGTAAGCAATGTCACCGGTCGATTGGTTTAATTTGATTCCATTTTGAAATTCGTGGCCCAGGCCAATGAAATTGTTTTCTCTGAGATTAATTGTCACTCGCGGAGTAGACCAGGAGCCTCCGGGGATAAGACTCCAGCTATCCAGTTCACGGATGAAGATATCAACCGAATCAGTTGACCCAGGTGCTACAACGGTATAAAAAGATACATCGGTAATGTAATTCATGCTGCGCACCAACCGTTCCGATTCTTTTACCCGTAACGAATCAAAGGGTTGATTTTCACGCACCAGCAACAAATTTCGAATGGTGTTGGGGTAGGTTTTAACATGTAACTTGTTTCCGGTTCTGGTTAAATAGTTGAGCGAGGCTGTAATGGTGTCGCCAATAGAATTTTTAAACGGGTCGAGCGTTACAATATTGATTTTTCTGATGGTTTTTCCTTCAAATGAACTGTAAGGTTCTTGTATCAGCCGCTTATTCAATATTTTTTGTACCGGGGCTGGTGAAACCGGTTTAAAAAACATTCGGAACATAAATTTGGTGAATCTGTTACGTTCAGAATAAGTTTCGATGTTTTCGTATAGAAGGCTTGAATCTTTTCGGGCAATAGTATCCTGTGCAAAAACAAAATCATTTGTAATTAGTAAAACAAAAAACATTATTGCCACAATTCGAATCCACATTTTTCTCTATTAATGATGCTAAGACTCAAAGAAACACAAAACTTAAACCTGTTTAAAGTATATTGTTTACTATCAGTTATTAGAACCCCGACTTTAAGTGAGAAATTTTAGTTACTTATTTTCCACCGGTATTTGTTCCTCAGTCTCCATTCGTTGTTTTTCAGCTTTTTTATCCTGTCGCCTGTAATACCCTCTGAAAAGGAAATTGTGTTTAAGGGCCTCCATGTTTTCGTTCAACCCTATGCTGCTTTCTTTAAGGTTAATGATGGTTTCATCAATGTTATTTACAATAGTAGTATCCTGAATCAGCATACCAATAGCTCCTTCGCCGTTGTTTATTTTCACCATTATTTCACCGAGTTGATTAGAAGCAACTTCAGTTTTTGCGACAGTTTTCTGCAAACTCTCCATAAAAGCAAACACATTTTCTTTTGTAACTTCTATGGTTTCATCCAACCCTTCGGAGCTTTTCCTGAAGTTTTCAATGGTCAGGTTAACATTTTCTGCAATAGCTGTATCCTGTATCAATCGGCCCAGCATACCTTGTCCGCTATTAATGTTCACCATTATTTCGGATAGTTGCAGGGTAATAACTTCGGCGCTCTCAGCAGTGGTTTTTAAACTTTTTACAATTTCATCGGGTTCAACCGGTTCTTTGGACGAAATATGTTGTCCGTTTTCTGCTACCGGGGAATTAGTGCTTCCCTGGGTAATAATAATAATACGGTCGCCGATAATACCTTCGGAGCCAATGTTTGCATAACTATCAGCCTTGATAAACTGCTGGACATCTTTTTTGACAAGCATGTCCACCTGCACAGTTGAGTCATTGATTATTTTAATATTATCGACAATGCCAACATTGATGCCTGAAAAGCGAATGTTATTTCCAACCTGCAGGCCGCTTACATTATAAAAGTTGGTTGTTATTTTAAATACAGGATCAAATAAATTCTTTTGTTTGCCAATAATGAAAATGGCAATGACAAAAATGGCAATTCCTACTACAATAAAAGTTCCTAAACGTGCCTTAAAACGTGGCGAATGATTTTCCATTTTTTTTATTTTTTTTGTTTGAAAAAAGACTGAATCAGCTCATCGGTTGAATTTTCAAATTCATCGATATTACCTTCCATATAAGCTTCGCCGTCTTTTAACATGATAACTCTGCTGGCAGTGGCACGGGCACATTCAATATCGTGCGTGATGATGATGGATGATGTTTTGTATTTTTTTTGAACATCATTAATCAGCGCGCTTATCCCGTCAGAAGTTACCGGATCAAGTCCGGTAGTGGGCTCATCATATAGCATAATCTTCGGCTCAACAATAATGGTACGTGCCAGGCTTGCCCGCTTCTGCATCCCGCCTGAAAGCTCAGAGGGCATTTTGTACAACGTGTCGGCCAATCCTACATTCTCCAACACTTCTTCAATTTTTTCGTTCCTTTCCTTTTTTGTCAACTTCTTTTTTAATCTGATTAAAGGAAATTCAAGATTTTGTTTAATAGTCATGGAATCGTATAGTGCACCGCTCTGAAAAAGGAAACCAATTTTTTCCCTCAAAACTGCCAGTTCCTTACTATTTAGCTCATTTACATTTTCACCCAATACCGTAATAGTACCCTCGTCAGCATTAAGCAAACGGACAATGCATTTAATCAGAACCGACTTTCCGGATCCTGATTTTCCAAGCACCACCAGATTCTCGCCATCAACAAGCGTTAACGACAGGTTTTTCAATACATGCAGATCGGCAAAACCTTTAGTGAGGTTATTAATTTCAATAACCAAATTGGAAGTTTTTGTACTTTCCTGTATAAACCGGTTATCCTCAGGCATTTCTTGTATTTTATCTAAGTTATAATCGTAATACACTCAAAATGTGTTGTTTAAATATTTCAATTAGTCCTTTGGGAATGTCTCATGTTGTTATCAAACTTTCCGGCTTTGAGCTTCTTCTGCCTTAAGCCTGGGGTACTTTGTGCTACAAAAGCATATCGGTTACCTGGACAGCAATCAAGTCAATAATTATCACGAGCAGGGAAGCAATCACAACGGCAGAATTGGCCGCTTTGCCCACGCTTTCTGTTCCACGTCCTGCGGAATAACCCTGGTAACAACCTACGATTCCGATGGCGGCGCCAAAAAAGAACGTTTTTATTACGGCGGGTAAAAAATCCATAAAATCAACCACCCTGAATGCCTGATTGAAAAACAGCACAAAAGTGACACTACCTTTGATGTTCGCACCGGCCCAGCTTCCCAGTATTCCAAGGGCATCGGCATACAACACCAAAATCGGAATCATCAATGTGGCAGCCAAAACCCTTGTGACTACCAAAAAACGTATGGGATGAGTGGAAGAAACTTCCATGGCATCAATTTGTTCCGAAACCTTCATTGAACCCAGCTCTGCACCCATACCCGAACCAATTTTTCCGGCACAGATTAACGCGGTAATAACCGGACCCATTTCCCGGATGATTGATAACGTTACCATTCCGGGAAGCACGGATACTGCTCCGAAATCGGCCAAAACAGGCCGCGATTGTATGGTAAGTACCAGTCCCATTATGAGGCCGGTTACCGAAATAAGCGGCAATGTTTTGTACCCTATTTGAAAACACTGTCGCAGGAATTCGTTAAATTCAAAATCCAGCGTAAATGTTTCTTTTACAGTTTGCCATAGAAACAAAAAGAATTCCCCTATTCCTAAAAAGAAGATGTTGGCCTCCCGCGTTTTTTCATACGTTTTTTCAGCAAGCCGGATAACACTCTTTTTTACAACAAGTGTATTGATTGTCACTTTTTTTGAAGGCCCCATTTTTATCATTTTGTAAAGGTAGTTGCATTCATGCCCGAACATCTTATAGTATTCCGGTTAAATTTTACATTATTCACACATATAAAGGCGGTTCATACTATTCTGGTGACACAACAGTATTATACTTCGGTTTCATTAGAATATCATTTTAGCCTAATTAATTAACTTCGTTGAACTCCCCGAAAAAATATCAACGATTTTATTGACGTAGTTCACTTGAGACAATCTTTTTAATTCGTATTGGCAACTATAGACTTGTGAAAACATCTACTTTAATTAAATATGGCGGTTGTCATTTTCGTGAATCTTTGTGTTTTCGTGACTTCGTGGCGGTTTTCTTTTCTGCCACCAAGACACCAAATCTCAAAGTAACCCCAAGGCCGTCGGTATTCATTTTATATTTTGAAATTTATATATTTCATTTGTTTATAATTAAGGTATAAGTTATTAAGTTAATTAAGCTATTGAGTTTATCCGGTAGTTCGTCGTAGAAGAACATTTAATAATCATGTGCGTGTGTGTCAAAATTTACTCGTCATGGGTGTTTCATATTAACTAACTTACATCTTAAGTCACTAA
>CAZAMT010000246.1:1264-6361 GCA_964486145.1 uncultured Bacteroidales bacterium | reverse complement strand
ATTTATGAATAAGGCAGGTTAAAGTCTTTCCTTACTTTTTTATTCATGTCCTTTGAGAAGTTGTTCCCGAAAGAATTATTATTTTTGGAATCACGAGATTTCAAAAATTAATGTAAGCGTATGAATGTAAACCGAAGAAATTTTTTAAAGTCAACAGCCATGGGTTCTCTGGCTGCATCCGTGCCTTTTGTAAGCTGTGGTCAGACTCAGTCTGGCGAAATCAAAACATCAACAGGTGACCTTGATAAGATACTGAATGCGCCCGTATTGAAACGGGAATTGTTTCCCTCACCTGTGATTATGGAAACAATAGAATTAATCAGGTACGAAAACAATTTCATTTGCAGGATTCGAACCAAAGATGGAGCAGAAGGAATTTCGGTAAGTAATAACATGCAGATGGTATCCCTTTATCCTATTTTTATCAATCGTATCCAACCATTCTTTATCGGAAAAGATGCGCGTGATTTGGATCGGTTACTGGAGGAAGTGTATGTATTTAAAAGCAATTATAAGCTGCAAAGCCTCGCTATTTGGGTACCTCTGGCAACACTTGAATTTGCTGTTTTGGATCTGTTGGGTAAAATTGCAAATAAACCGATGGGAGAATTGATTGGTGAAATACATAATCGTGAAATTGCTGTCTATCAGGCAAACAATAACCGTGGTAAATCTGCTGAGGAATCAATTGAGAGAATTAAACAAACAGCCCAGGAAACACAGGCTAAGGCCATTAAGTTCAAAATTGGGGGACGCATGAGCCGTGAAGATGAACCTCCGGGACGTACTGAAAAATTGATACCACTGGTTCGTAAAACTTTTGGTGATGACATGACCATCTATGCCGATTCCAACGGTTCGTATGATGTTGAAGAAGCCATTCGCATTGGTAAAATACTTCAGGAACACAACATTGACTTTTATGAAGAACCGGTCCCTTTCGATTGGTATGAAGAAACAAAAGCTGTAGCTGAAGCACTTACCATCCCGATTGCTGGAGGGGAACAGGAACCCAGCATGCATCAGTTCAAATGGCTCATCGAAAATGATGGCCTGCAAATTGTCCAGCCGGATATCTTTTATTTTGGTGGAATGATTCGCTCTATGAAAGTTGCGCTTATGGCTCACAGCATGGGAAAAACATGTGTGCCGCATATTTCAGGTTCGGGATTGGGGTATCTCTACATGATGCATTATGTATCTGCGATTCCAAATGCAGGACCATATCACGAATTTAAAGGATTCAATAATGAATTACCGTTTGAATCGACAACCACACCCATAAAGAGCGAGGGCGGCGTAGTGACGGTTCCTACGGGTCCGGGGCTCGGTGTTAGAATTGACCCGGACTATTTGGCCAAACATCAGGTAATTAAACTATAAGCTTTAATTGAACAAGTGGATACTTATATTCGTGCTAATCCGGAATTATTGTTTTCCGGGTTTTAGCACTTTCGAGATAGATTGAAGCAAATCCTCTTTTTTGATTGGCTTGGCCAGGTATCCATCACATCCTGCATTGTAAGCTTTCTCACTGTCACCCTCCAGTGCAAATGCAGTAATGGCAATAACAGGAAGTTCCGGCCGGATTTTCTTAATGATGCTTGTTGCTTCGAAACCATTCATTTCGGGCATTTTTATATCCATTAACACAACATCAATATCCTTATCTGTTTTTACCTGGTTAACAGCGGTTTGACCTGTTGATGCACGCAACAGTATTACATTATTGCTTAAAAAGCATTCTTCAATCAACAAATAACTTGTATCATCGTCTTCCGCTATGAGTATTTTTGATAATTTGGGTTGGCCGGTAAATGTATTTTTCGACCTCTTTGCAGAATGATCACTATGACTTTTCTCTTGCTGATAAGGTATTGTAAAATAGAAGGTACTTCCCTTACCAATCTCCGATTCCAGCCAGATATTTCCACCCAGCATCTCAATAAATGCCCTCGAAATGCTAAGTCCAAGGCCCGCTCCTTCATATTCTTTCGAAAAGTCCAGTTCAGCCTGGCGAAATCTCTCAAATATCTCCTTTTGCAAGCTTTCCTTTATGCCAATACCGGTGTCCTGAACATAGAATTTAACCATTTCATTTTCAATTTCGTAGCCGAATATCACCTGTCCGGTGTTGGTATATTTTATAGCATTTTTCACCAGATTGGTCAGTACCTGGATAACTTTTGCACTGTCGGTAATGATGTTGCTATCATCCGGTTGAAGTTCTTTGGACTGAAGCAGTTTTAAGCCTTTGCCGCGTGCCTCAGGTAAAAAAAACTGGTATAAATCATCTACTATCTGGTTAATATTGGTGACACTTTTAGATACCTTAACCTGGCCAGCTTCAATTTTAGAAATATCAATCAGGTCATTGATAATGTTGAGCATGCGTTTTCCACTTTTTTGGATGATGTTGATATACTCCTGTTGCTTTTCACCTCTGATATCCCGGTTTTTTAATAATTCTGCAAATCCCATAATTCCATTCATTGGAGTTCTTATTTCATGACTCATGTTGGCAAGAAATGAGCTTTTTAAACGATCACTTTCTTCAGCTTTATCTTTTGCAGCAATCAACTCTTTTTCAATAACTTTTAATCTTGTAATATTTGTGCAATAAATAATATTCTGATCAGCAGACAGTTTTTTCCCGTGCATAATAACATCAATTTCATTTTGCTTTAGGGAAAGAAATTTGAATTCCATTTGAATAGAGATTCCCGATATCACACTTGAAAACATGGTTGAAAACCTGTGCCGTAAATCCATCGGAACAAAATCGATAACCTTGACCGGTCCGTCCTGGGTAATATCACCTGTTTGCAATAATTCATTTGCAGTGTTGTTGACATATTCAAGTTCCATCTCATTGTTCGTGATTAAAATTACCGTGGGAGAGCTTTCAATGTAGGATCTGAATTTTTTTTCACTGATTTCAAGTTCACGTATCGCATGATCTCTTTCTTTTTCATTTACAAAAATAATATCAAGCATTTCGTTAAAAGCATCATACAATTTTCCGATTTCATCATTGGCCAGTTTTTTGGTTCGAATGGAGTAATCCTTACTTCTCGAAATTTGATCAGCGATAGATGCAAGCTTTAAAACAGGAGTTGATATGATTCGTTGGAACCGGTTTCCAAATAACAAAGCAACTAATAGAAGAATAACAAGCAACAAAGCAGAAAACAGTATCTGTCTCGTAAGTTCCAACTGAATGGCAGATGTACTGGCTTTCAAAAAAACAAAACCATAAATTTCGTTGTTGTATTTTATGGGTTCCCAAATCATACATGCACCCTCTGTGAACTCATAATATGTTTCGGAAGGTATGGTATCGGGTTCCGACTGTTCGGTGAACTCACTAATATAGGTAGCAAAAACAGATTTCTTCGCATCATATAAGATTCCGGAAATAATGTCGGGTTTCGATTCCAACTTGGATAATATTTCGGCTGCACCGCGCTTATCATCAAACGTGAGAGGTGCAACACAATAATCACCAATTAATTTGGCATCTAACAAATGATCTTTCACAAGCTGGTCTTTGCTGTTTTTATAGTTATTGATTATGATAAATGCAAATCCTGCACCAATGGTAATAAAATTGGTTAACAATATTATTAACAGTAATTTACGTTTTATAGACAAATCCTTTATTCGAATCATAGGTAAATTCTTTAATCAGAACTAACTATTATGGCTGAATTTAACAACCGATAACTCATATATAAATCTGAATTATAAACTGACGATTCATTAATAGTATAATGAACCCTGTCTTCAAAAACGACAAAGTTTATATGTATTCCCCGTTTAGCAAAGTTTTTTCCATCACCAATGGTCAGGATATTGTTTTGAACACTGTATTCGATGACATCATCCAGCCATTTTTCTGAGTCAGAAGGCACAAATAAAACATGGTATTTACGGCCTTTGTCTTTTAAATCATCCATACCGGTGATTTCTTCCACCTCTACCAGCTTGTTTCTGATGGGAAGTTTACGGTAAACCTCTTTCAAGGTGGTTGCCATGTTGGATTTGCCTAAAATACCTATGTAAAATGGTTTTGTTGTATCATTTACTAAAAATTGATCCGGCCATTCAATAAACCTTGTGAATTTTTCAATATAAACAGCTTTAATCAGGTTCTCATGGCTAACCTGAGAATAACCAATCCGGGTTAACAAACAGCATGCAAATCCAATAAGTAACAATAAACTGCTTTTTTTATATTGCTTTTTTATAAGGATATATAGTTTTTGTTTCAGCACTCAGTTATCAATTGGATTGTTGGTTTCTATTAAACGGAATTTTATATGTTAAAGATATATTTATCCAACGACCTTTTTGGGGATACGGATGAGAAGTTGTCCCCCCCTGATAGTATTTGGTATTAAATACATTGGATATATGAGCCAAAAACCCGATGTTGTTCCATTTATCCAGTTGGATTCCTGCATTCATCAATAAAACAGATTCAACGATGTGGTTTGAATCCTTATATGGCTGACCGTTCAAATACGTATTTATGGGTGATAGTTGTTCACCAATAAATCTTCCGGTTGCCACAAAATGGAGGTTCCTGAGAATTTTGGAAAACGGTTTTATATCAGTTGTGATGGCACCAAAAAGGTTAGGCACATGATGCATCCGGAAACCATCTGTTCCGTAATCTTTTGCTGTGACTGCTCCCTGGTAACTGAAATTGCCATGGATTGTTAAAATATCATAATACAACGATAGTTCGTTTTCAAAACCAACCACCGATAATTCGCCTGCATTAATATACTGAGGATCGTCCATTGCAGCTATTGCATCTTTATCACGGTAAATGACATCTGTAAGTTTATTGTAGAAAATATTTGCTCTCCAATTAAGCTTTTCATCGAGAATACCAAAAATCTGACTCAATTGAACGGACTGTAAAAATTCAGGCTTTAAATCTGCTGAACCCTGAAAATCATTGGTATTATTGTAACGGTAAAAATATGCAGCATCAACAAACGATCTTGAATAGCCAAGTTTTAATGAATATGTAGATTTCGGATTGTATATAACTGCCAGTCGGGGACTTATTGCAGAAATATCCTT
>CAZAMT010000246.1:0-1164 GCA_964486145.1 uncultured Bacteroidales bacterium | reverse complement strand
ATTCTGATCAGCATATACATTGAATATGGTATTTAACTTATTCATCGATTTATTATACTTCATATTCATATGCAGGGATTTCACTCCGGTACCCGGTCCATAACCTTGAAAGGTGCGATATTCATCGTAATTGTATACCTCCCCTCCCAACCCTGTTGATGAAAACGGAAGTGTTGTGCTTGATCCCCTGTAATTGGCCATGAACTCAAAATCACCTGTGTGATAAATACCTCCTATATCGAAAGCAGGCCATTCTTTCACAGCACCAATGTATGCCTGTCCGGCTTGCGGATTCGGAGAAAAATCCTCTTCCATTGAAACATCCATTTTCTCGCCATCTGCATGGTAATAGCTACCCCAGAACAAAACATTGGATTTTTCGTTTGGTTTTTCTCCCACTAAAAACGAGATATTCATTTGGTTGTGGTTACCTCCCCCTCCTTTTATTTCTATTCCATTAACATCACTACCGTCTTTGGTAATAATATTTATCACGGAGGTAAGTGCCACATTGCCGTAAATGGATGATGCCGGACCCCGTAAAACTTCAATACGTTTAATTTTCTCAAGGGAATTGATGTATTCAGGAAATGCAGAATTTATGACACGCAGGTTTAGGCGATGACCGTTGAGCATGATTAAAATTTTCTGCTGGTTGGTTCCATAAACGCCTCGCATGGAAATATTTGGATCATCAATATCGGCGATGTCTGTGAGTCCGGGTACATACATGAGCAACACTTCTTCAAAATTTGTAGCACCGCTCATTTGAATCATCTTTTCAGTAATTATCGTTACAGGGACAGGAGCCTCATAAATGGGTTCCTGGTAACGCGATGCAGAAATTATTTTGACATTTTTGAGATCCTCCAGCGACATGCTCATTAAATCGTCGGCGGTTAAAAGGTCTTTTTCCTGCGCAAACAAAGGTAATGCCAAAAGAAAATACAAAGTGAGAACCTGAATTCGTTTCATATGCATTGAATTTGGTATTATTAGTTTCATTCCATGAACTTTACCATTCAATTTCAGGTAATCAAGTTATACATTATTATTTGAATTTCGAACCTGCTGTGCCAAAAATAACATAATAATTTAGGTACTACTGTGAATTTAGTGGAAAGGACTGAGTATAAATAAAGAAATTAATTGCTTAAAAGTGGC
>CAZAMT010000245.1:0-6367 GCA_964486145.1 uncultured Bacteroidales bacterium | reverse complement strand
CCGATGTCCGGAACTCCGCTTTTGGAGTTGTTTTGGTTTCTTCAATTTCTAAGTTATTTATTGTTTAACAACCTTTTTGATAATATAATTTCCTGATTCCTCATGAAGTAATTTCATGAAATAAACTCCGGGTAATAGCATATCAACAGGTATTTGTTCCAATGTATTGTGAATTCGAAGATTCATAACAAGCTGGCCGTGTTGCGTATATAAATATAATAAATTCCATCGCCCGCCTAACTTAAGATATAAATTGTCATGCACAGGATTCGGATATATTATCACCACACCTGCATCATCCGGTGTCACCATTCCTACCGAATTGTTTATCGTTATGGGTAAACTTTTCGTACTTTCTCCCGGAAGTATTTGCAACTGTTGTTTATCAACAACTGCAAATATTAAGTAATAATCTCCTACTGGAATATTAGCAGGTAATGGTACTGATTCACCCAATGCTATCGAATCATAGGCTTGAATGGTGCTTAAGCTTATGGAATCCAGAAATATATCGTGCTCATCTTTTAATGAATCAAACGATAAATAAATATTGAATGCGGCATCAGAAAACTGATAATCACCATGGTTTGTTATTATTCCACTATATGAAATACTTGAATCAGGATGCATTCGATAATTGTGCAAATGGATGTTTATTCCGATGTTTACATTGAGGCTTTCTTTAATATAGATTGTTTTATGCAATAGATTATTGTTTTCGAATGATTCGAAAAACCTGTTTTGATAATCTGCAAAAACTATGATATTATACAATCCTGTGTCAATGGACTCAGGGATGATAAATGACTTTACCCCAAATAACGAATCCCCGGGTTCCATGAATGGAAATTTATAATCACCCAGGTTTATGTCATGATTATCATAAACGGTATCCTTTGACAGATAAAAACCCACATCGGTTGAATATGTATTGATATTGCCGGTATTTTTAAGACTAAACTCATTTGTCATCAGTCCTCCCGGGACAGTTGTGTTATTGTTAAGTGCTATTGAAAGTAGTTCTAAATCAAAATATTCCGGTTCATCAATATTGGTATCAATTCTATAAACGTGCACATTGTTTGAACCGATATCATCATCATTTAGTATTCTAAAAATTATATATGGTTTTAATTCGCTTTTTTCTCTTAAAATATAATCCCCGTAATAATGTTGATTGTTAAACCAGTTAATCGCAGAATCCAACCCAACCAAATCGGAGTAATCATAAGACATTGTATCTCTGGAATTGTAAATTTCTACTAAAACAGGTTCTTCCACAGGTTGGGTGCGTTTCAACGTGTAATGAAAATACAGTGTATCCGGAAAATCAGGATGTGCTGCAAAACCTGCTACCGGATTACGGAAAAAATAATCTGTCTCAGTAGGAGAGCCAATTGTATCAGAACCAATGGATACCGGAACAGCAGCAACATTATTTATTTCATTAATTTCTGAAATATGTTGATACCTGTCCACCACATAAAGTACATAATAATTGCCAAAATAATTGCCACCTAAATAATACGACATACTTTCGTAGGAGGATGAACCCCTTGAAAGCGAATAGGTATAATCATTTCCCAGGTAATTATCACTGGTATCATAAATGCTGTCGGATGACAAGAAATAGTGAACTTCCGTGCTATTTGAACGATTCCCATCATTATATACATAACAACCCAGTTCCATCCACTGATTGGGATCAAGCACATAATCATAGGTAATGGAAGGTTCAACTCTGAAATCATATCCACTATTGTATATCCACACTTTTTGATAAGCAACATTGTTCGTTAAATTCATGTCTTCTCTCATCCCATTCACCTGTAATTTTACAATTAAATAATATTGCCCCTCATCATAGTTGTCACTCAGTTGAATGGAATTGGTAATATCTTTACTGGTTCCCGGTTCAGGCAAATGATAACTATGGTAATCTCTTAGTAAAGAATCTTCTGATGTTAACAGGGTATCTACTGATAAGAAATATTCCATGGTAAATTCATTCGTACCGATATTTCCATAATTGGTTAATGTAACATATACCGTTTGATAATCACCTTTGTACAACGCTATTGAATCATCCTCAAAGGAAATGGCACCATCCATTCTTGGTTCGGTCAGAGTAATGGACATTTGTGCGATATTATTTGATTCATCTGTATCCTCATTGGGTTCTAATTCAACAAATACAACATAATTACCGGTATCAAATCCTTCAGGTATCTCCAAAGATACTGTTGTTGTCATCATACTGGAAGGTGACAAATATCCTATAAATTGTTCTCCCAGATATGCATCTTCTATTTTATTAAAATCATCATCGGCGGAAAGGTATACTTTGACTCTGGTATCATCAGATGTATGATTTCCATAATTTTTTACATGAGTATTGAATAGCAAATAATGTCCGGAAACTGCTTCATAGGAATTCATTGATATACTATCGATTGCAATATCAACAACCGTTTCAGCTACTTTAACAATACTATTACCCAGGTTATTTGTTTCTCTTAATTCTTCAATCTTATTTTCATAATCAGCTTTGAATAAAAGATAATAATTACCTGACGCTAGCGAAGGATCAGTACTCACATAAAAATATTCATTTACATAACTTCCAGCATAAACAGAAGACTCATTTTCTGCCTTTAAGAAGCGATCACCTTCATCCAGCACAGAATCAGCGGATAAATAGATGCCAACATTAACCCGGTCACTGAATGAACGGTTCCCAATATTATTCAGTCTGAAATTACCTGAGATTTGATGACCAGCCACAACAGAGTCCTGGTTTAAGGTAATGTTTGATATGGTATAATCTTCCCCAGACGGGAGAAGGGTTAAACGAAGTGAATCCTTATTATTGGTTTCATCAACTTCTGTTACTTTATTTTCAGGATCCAAGACGGTAAATAAGTGAACTGAACCAGAGTAGTTATCAAGGTTTTGAAACGGGATATTTTCAAATTTTGCCGTTTTCTGTGCATCCAGATTCAGCAATCCGGAATACACAACATTATCCACAAATGGATCAAATTTGCTATCCTCAGATGCATATATTTTATAATTGGTTCCCATGCTTTTTGAAACTCCGTTATTTTTAACTTCAAACGACAAGTACACCTGCCCGTCAGCCAGCATAACAGTATCAAGAGATGAAAATCCGAAAATTTCATAGTCAATGTTGGGTTCAATAATGGCCAGGTGCGAAAAATAATAGTTGTTATTCAAGTATGGATCCATGTATCCATCTGGTACAACAACCTCGGTTACCAGGTAGTAAAAATCCAATGATAAAGTATCCGGGATAAACATGGAACTTAACACTTCCTTTTCATAATAATTTGCATTTAAACTGATATCAACAGTATCTGAAAAAAACTTCCTGTCTGCTGAAGTAAATTTTTTATCATCTGATAAATAGTAATTAAAAATAAGACTGTCAGGGAAATGATCATTGTAGGAACGCACCCGGTGATTTCTTTCATACATGTTATTGCCAAAGTAAAGTGCTGAGCCACCATTATCATCATAAAGCCTCAGGCTGGTCAGAATTTCCGGATTTATGTACACTTTGGCAGCATAGTAATTGTTGGTTTCATCCGTTTCATTGTTTAAATTATATGCATCAGCCTTTACGATAATGTATTGATATCCAATACGCTGATCCGGAATTGTAATTCTCTGGCTATGAAGTAGGGTATCATTCGGTGGAACCTGTTTTGAATATTCCACCATTTGAATCAAATAATCATCCTTATCGAGAACAGTATCAGATGATACATAAATACCATAAGCCATATTGTTTGTAAATACACCGCCATTATTTGTAAATTCAAAATCAAAATAAACCTCCTCAAAATGCCTTAATGTATCATTTTGAAAAATAACATTTGTGATTTCCATGTCAGGAGTGGAGTCATCTATTTCCTCAAATATTTGGATCTGCTTATAAACAAAATTATTGTTTTCGTCAATTTCATTAAAATCATCATCTGCATCTATCTCAAATAGTAAATAGTAGGGCCCCCCGCTAAGTTGCTCAGGAAATGTAACATATTCCTTGATATTTTCATATTGCCCGGGAAATGATTTTTGTATTTTACCTGTTAAAAGAATCGTATCAATTACATTAATGACGGTATCTTCTGACAGGTATAGCCTGTACGAAATATCCTCTGCATATATGTTTCCATAATTGAAAATATTTTGTGAAAAGAAAAAATACTGTCCGGCAAGATATACATCCTCATATAAAAACAATACAGATGACTTAAAATCATAAGCTGGCGATCCAACAGTAAATTGGACAGTATCTATATTGTTCTGCGGGTGCATATCATCTTCTTCATAAACATTCATCACTTCAACAAAAGCATTGTAATCCCCATAGGCTAAATTGGAGTCCAATGAGAGTGGTATGTCCCCAATCGCATGATATACCTCCACCTCATCATCAAAACACAATGTATCGTTATTTTTATCCAAAACCTTATCTTCTGACAAATACACTTTCATTTTAACCAAACCTTCGTATGGCCCTGTTTCGGTGCTCACCCGGTTACTAATTCTTACCTTAGAACCCGGAGCATAGAGATGGTTGTAAGAAATAAATGAAAGTATACTTAAATCCGCTTCACTTCTGACAACCAGCATTTGCCTAAACAAAGAATTGTTATCGGTATTGGTTTCATTTAAATATTCATCCGGATCAATTTTGATAAATACGTAATAAATGTCACTACTGGGAATATACGGGAGTTGTAATTTTAAATTGTTGTATATTTCGCAATTCTGACAAATATTGGTAGCAACTCCTTCATATATCACAGAATCATTATCATCAAGAACAGGATCCTTAGATAACATAATCATATATGGCACTGTGTCCACAGTCGTATTCCCTTCATTGTATATCATTAGCTCCAGGTTGTCTGCAGGAGCATTCAGCACCTCCTTTTGACGTGCAAACTCCATAGAAATATCATAAAGACCCGGGTTAACCGATACCTCAATGAATCTGGAATTATCAGTCAAATTGTTCTCCGTTGTATTATCAACCGATTTCAATCTTTTAATAATATAATAGGTCCCTCCTTGCGTTTTCGTTGGAATGGAAACATACTGCGAAGTATGTATATTATCAAATGGCCTTAGCTGGCGATCACTTTCAAAAATCAATCTATCATCATTGGATACTAAAGAATCTGTGGATAAAAATATTTCCGATTTAACATCAACAAACATTCCGGATTTATTTACCACATTCGAATTAACGGTTATACGTTGTCCTGCAGTTATTGTGCCACCAAAATATCCATTAAAAGATTTCAATTCCAAATCGTTGGACGGTAGTTCTGATAAACAGGATATGGAAGCAGCAAATCCAGCGTCACCATCACCATCATCTGTTATCATTTCCAGTAACAATGCTCCATCATCTGAAGATGAAAAAACAGTATCAGTAGCCCCATTTCCTGAATAAGACCATATCCTTTTATTGTAATTTATTGATGCCCCGTTATATACATTTAAGTAATCACAACAGTATCCAAGATCAAATTCGGTGAATGCTAATTTAATATATTTTGAAGTATCCGATGGAAAAATTACAAGTTTGCCATTGGCATTTGATTGATACGAGCTATCTGCACCAGCATGATCATAAACCATTCCAGAGCATGCGGTAATGGTATCATACCCCTGATATGGAACATTATAATTTTGAGCAAAACAAATGAATACTTGAAATATGAAAAACAAAAAGATTGTTAAAGGCTTCATGATGGTAAGATTTATTTTAATTCCAATAATCTAAATAAGAAATTTTAATTTACAGTAATGCTGTTAGTAATTAGGCGCTAAATATAAAAAATAATTTCTAAATAAAACCTAGTTTTTGATAAAAATCTTACAACTAACCGTTAAAATACATGATAAACCAATAAAAGTAAATATAATTCAATAGCACTTCTACCTGGCCCTGGTTTTCTACTCATCTAATTTTATAACAATAAGACACACGTAATCAGTCAAATAAAAATGTAACAACCTGCGCTGTAAGCTGAGAAATATTCTCAATAATATATTGGCTATGGTAAGCCAGGATTATCTCATCGGTTGTCCAATGATGGTAGTCGGTAAATATTGTTTTTTTGCCAAGGTTCGTGTCCAGCAACCTTGTATTTACCTTTTATATCAATGTTTTTATGAATATAATATTAACATTCAAATTAGGGGTCATGTAAAAAATCCATGAAACATTTACTGGGCACGCAGGAGAACATCAGTATAAACTATAACCAGGAAAGTGGGGTTAGGTCTCAAATATATGCATTTAAAAGATCCTGCTTTAAAAAAA
>CAZAMT010000244.1:0-6371 GCA_964486145.1 uncultured Bacteroidales bacterium | reverse complement strand
TCCTTCCCCGATAAATCGGGGCAAGTTGTCCTCGGTTCATAAATTATTTACAATTTATTTATCATACCAGCCAGATATCCCGCTCCAAATCCATTGTCGATATTTACCACACCCGTTCCGGCAGCACAACTGGTTAACATACCAAGCAATGCAGATAAGCCTCCAAAGTTTGCCCCGTAACCGATGCTTGTTGGTACGGCAATCACCGGTTTATCAACCAGTCCGCCAACCACACTGGGGAGTGCTCCTTCCATTCCGGCAATTACAACGATGACACGACTGCCGCGAATAAGATCCAACCTCCTGTACAACCGATGGATTCCTGCAACACCCACGTCAAAGATGCGTTCAACTTTGTTCCCGAACATTTCAGCGGTAATGGCTGCTTCCTCGGCAACCGGAATATCGGATGTACCTGCAGTTACCACTGAAATATACGTTTTGGTTTCCTCCATCACCTTTTGTTTAATGGCAAGTGTCCGGCCAAGGGGATGGTATTCAGCTTCCGGGCTGATTTCTTTAACAGCTTCATGCATTTCAGGAGTTGCACGTGTACCCAGGATATTGGTGTTTTCCGATTCCAACATCGATTGAAAGATAAGCTTTACCTGTTCCGTGGTTTTTCCCTGGCAAAAAATAATCTCCGGATACCCTGTTCTTACTTCCCGGTGTGTGTCAATATTTGCAAATCCCAAATCCTGGATGGTACTCTTCCTTATTTCTTCAATAACCTGATCATTGGTTACGTCCCCCCTTTTATATTTTTCCAAAAATTGTTTTAATCGCTCCTCGTTCATGACTTAAATTTCAAAATATTTTTCAGTTATTAATTGATTTAATTCCCTGTACAAGCTTAGAATGGAAACATTTAATTCTTCACTAACCCTTTTACAATCATCGTATTCGGGCTTGGCTTTAATGATTTTGTTTTGAAGATAGCCCAATTTAATCCTTACTTTTTTGCCTTTACATTCAATTTCCTCAGATTGCCTTTGCAATTCCACTTTGTCAATCCGATAACGCCTGATTCCGAATGTCGTTGTCTGTTTCATCAGGATTTCTTCAATGGAAGATGTATTCTCTGCTATATGTATGACAGAAAGTTTTACAGCGGGCCGGTTCTTTTTCATCTGGATGGGAACAACGTAAACATCATTCGCCCCTGCTTTTAATAATGCATCCATCACGAAATCATACAGTTCCGGGTTCATGTCATCAATGTTGCATTCCGTGATCATGCTTGTTGAAGGAGTTGTTTTTTCTTCGGTTTCAGATAGAAATACACGCAGTACGTTTGGAATATCCAGATCGCGATGACCAATGCCATAGCCGGTTTTTTTTATAACCATGTTATGATTTTCGGCAAATTCATCTACATTGGCAGCCAAAATAGAGGCCCCGGTTGGAGTGGTTGTTTCTTTTTCCACGGTTCCCATTTTAATCGGAATATTCGCAAGAATTTCAGCAGTTGCCGGAGCCGGCACGGGAAATGTTCCGTGAGCGCACGTTACAAAACCGCCGCCAACTTCAACCCTGGATGCCATGATTTTATCAACATTCAGTTTATCAATACAGATAGCAGCACCAACAATATCTACAATGGAATCAATGGCACCGACCTCATGAAAATGAATTTCATCAAGCGATTTTCCGTGTATTTTTGCTTCTGCTTTTCCTATGAGTAAAAACATTTTTTTAGCTCGGTCTTTCACCGATCCACTTAATGTGCTGTTATCAATAATTTCATAGATATCGGTCAGGTTTCGGTGTGGCTCATGGTGGTGGTGATCGTGTTCATGAGGATGTTGGTGATGATGCGGCTGCAATTTAACAGTAACACGTGTTCCTTCGATACCCATTTTCTTCTCACGCTTCACAATTAGTTCATATCCTTCAACGCCTAATTTATCGAGTTCCTGCCTGAGCACGGCTTCTTCAACACCCAAATCCAGCAATGCTCCAAGGTTCATATCACCGCTAATGCCTGCAAAACAATCATAATACAATACCTTCATTTCTTTTCCTCGTTTTTTTTACAAAGAAAGAAATTTTTTGAATTCAACGTATATCCTGTCGCTGTTACCGCGTTAAAACGTAAGTATGGATGGTTTGTTAATGAAAAAATCATTTGGCCTGAGGCGCGGCTCCCCGGAAAACTGGATAAACTCAGGGTTGGCACCGTGTGGGATATCTGGATACACTACCAGCCTTATTTGTATGGTATTAAAGGTAAGTCTTTCATTTCGTAACCTCAATCCAATCCCATAACCCGAATAAAATTTCTGATCAAACAGGGATTTGTTGTGGTTCCCAATAAGTCCAAAATCACCAAATCCATACATAACCAGCCGAAAACCAAATATATATATCGGTGAAAATGAAACCAGTTCTGTATTTAACACCAGTTTTCTGGTTCCAACCAGTGTTGGGCTTCTTAAACCGTTGATACCTTCTCCATTGCTAATGGTTGTGAATTCGTCTGCAATGGCATTGATTCCGTTGGTATAATTTAAATTCAGAAAATACCGAAATCTGAACCCACCTATCCGGAATAATCTTGTAAAATATGTTGATTCAATATTCAAGATGCCTTGCTCTACATTCTGACCTCTGAAGAATCCACCAATGCTGAAAGCTCCGTAAAGGTAATTGTCCTGATGCATATCAACTGCATGGGACATGGAAAGGCTCAAATATGAACGGTCATAAAATTCTCCGAATTCATATCCGCCGGTTACATTGAAGAGGTAGCCAAAAGGTATATCTTCGGTACGGCCAAAGCTATATATCAGGTTGTTGCGTTTAAATTTTTGCTTATTAAACCCGATACTCATAAAAATCCTTGTTTTATCATGAAAGCGGTACAAATAAGAAGGGTTAACTTCGGTAGGACGAGTAGTAAAATTTTCATATTGAACACGTCCTGCCAGGACAATATTTGCTCTTGATTTCTGAAACCGGCTAAACCTCATGATCGGCAAAGATCTGCCAAACCAGGCATCAACATTTGAGTAACCATAACGCTCATCTTCAAATATGGAATCCCTCGTCCAAATATTTCTTTGAAAATGGCTTTTATCCAGTGTAATGCCACCCGCGTATAAAATGTCAGGAGTGAAAAATTCACGAAATATCTCCGTACGGTAAACTTTGGTACCAAACAAGTCCCAGTAATTACTGCGCCAGTTAATAAATGAACCACCGATGTTTTTCAAATTATACTCACCTTTATAACCGAGTGCAGGATTTTTTTCGGAATTCCAAAAAATGCCGTTTTTGTTTTCATGGCCAAGACCAAAAATGTTTCGATCCCAGAAATCAAATTGTCCGTCACTAAAATTTTTGGTTGACATACCGAATGCTTTAGACCATACGTCCCTGGTAATCACAACAACATTTACCGCTTGGTCGTCTCCCGGAACGGGTTGTATAAGAATACGAGCGTCCTTTATATTTGAGAGGTTTCGCAATAATCGTTCACTATCATTTAATGTATATGGATCAATCTTTTGGTTTTCACGAAAAAGTAAATGTTTTTTTATCACCCTTTCTGTTGTTCGAAAATGAAGTTTATTTCCCGCTTTTTCAAACCAGTTGTCAACTTCACTTTTCTGGTCGTTAACGCTCGTGCCAAAGGGGTTTAACCGGATAATTTTTATATCATTGATTCGTTTGTCTTTGTGTATAAAAAATTCAGAAAGATCATCGGGATTGATAAGACCCGTTGCATGGCCTTTTTCATGTTTTACGAGCAAGTCATTAACCATATGAGAAAGCCAGTTACCATTGGCTGCTTTGTGTTTTAAGGAGTCATAAAAGGGTTTGTCATTACCAATGGTGTAGCGTTTGATCTCGTAAGATGAGCTTGAAGGAACATAAAAAAAAGTGTCTTTTTTTACCTTATAAACCTTGTTATTTATGAGCAGATCCTCGCCTTCCTTTACATAAACAGTATCGAAATCAACTTCAAAATTCTGTGAAGATGCAACAAAGGGATATGTAACAAATAAAAAAACAAGCAATAAGAGATACACGCTCCTCTCAAAGTGGCTATATGTTGAAAATAGAAATCTCAATTCTTTTATTCCCTCCCTGCTTCGTTCTATGCCAATTTAGTAAAAAGAATTCAAATCACAAATCGAATATATAAACCTTTTCCATTCAGGCATTCATCAGAAATGGGTTCTTACTGCATAATGAAACGAAAAGTTCTACCTGATAGTATTTTTATTTGTTATCCATTAATGATTGTTAGCACAGAAAACAAACAAGAGTAAAACGTTACCTTGCTTTGTGTGATAAAACACTTTTATTCAAGTTTTGCAAAGCTCACGAGTGTTGATAATTGGTTTGCTTCACCCCTTGTAATTCCCCTGCATTCACGGGGATAAATGCTACTAATCACCGTACATCAATGTTTATCATTACCATCAATTCCTTCCTATTTTGCGTAAAAAGATTTTCAGACATTAAAAACACTTATTCGATTCCCAACACCTCTTTCCCCTGCTTAAATACAACGTCCACAGGAATATCCTGGTCATTCACTGCATCAAGGGCCGCCTGTAATTCGTTGTCAATAATTCCTTTTTCTTTAAGCAATTGTGATGCCTGTTCATAATCCCCCTGTCCCTGTATAACGAGAATTAATTCCGATAAAGAATTCATGGCTTCTTTCATTTTTTCGAAATCAACCTTATATACGCCTTCATTGCTCAGAGTAAAGGCATCTTTCTCTTTAAAATAATTGTAACGTATCAAATTTGCTCTTCCGTGACTGCTTGATGCACCAAACCGAATGGAACGAAAGATGCCTGTTAGAAATGTCACATAATTATCCATAAGATTTGCTTCCAGTTCGCCCATTTCAACAAGTTCGGTAACCATAAAAAGTCCAAGGATATCGGCTTTGCTTTCTTCAATGGTAGAGGCGTTATCTTTCATGGCTGAGCGCACCGGGCCTTTGTTATTAATGGTTTCTTTTATTCCCAGGCCATGCGCTACTTCATGAAACATGGTATTTTCAAAAAATGCATCGAATGTTACATGTTGCTGTTGTTCCGGGTCAATCAATACCTTTGAAATGGGAATTAATATTTTATCAAATTTTGCTTTCATACTGTTTTTAAGCTGCAATCTCCGGCTGCCTTTTCGCAATTGCACTTCTTCATCATTCGGAAGATTGATGGCAATGGTTTTACTACCTGCATTACAATCGCCTGCATAATATAGTGCTTCATAAGCTCCCAGATCGGAGTCTGCACCGGGCGTCTCCTGTTTATATTCTTCCGGCACTGGCAATCGGTTTTGCAATTCAGGCAGAATTGCTGAATAATGCTGCAATCGTTCGCTCCAGGTTTTATCCTTTAGTAAAACATATGCTTCATGAGCAGTTTTTATGCCAAACAATTGATCTTCATAGTTTTCAATTGGTCCAACCACAAAGTCAATGTCGTTGTTTTTCATTTCCATCCATGCCATGTCACTTTCAAAATATGAATCGGAAAGCATTGCCTGCGACCGTAGTTCAAGGTATTTCTTAAAACCGTCGTCCTCAGCGAGTGAAGCTGCTTCTTTCAATAATTCAGATGCTTTTTTTACCTGTGATTCGAACATCTCGTGGTACCAAATGCTTTTCAGGTTTCCATCGTCATCTCTGCGAACAAAGGTATACAGGCTTTCTTTGTTTTTATTATCCCATTGGGAAAATTCTTCTTTGGTCATATCCTGAGGATAGAAATTTGCGCCTAAAGGTTTCGGGCCAAAACCTTCCAAAAACGGCTCATTTCCGTTTAACCTTTCCCAGGGGCCATAGTTGATTTTTGCATATTTTTTAACCAATGGATCCTGAATCCCCTGTAACAAATCTTCCCGATCCCCATAAGCTTCAAACCAGAACAACCCGTTCATGATATCTGAAACGTCAATGAGAATGGATAAAAGCTCTTTTTGTTTTTCTGATAAATGACCCAGATCTGCTGTTAATTCAACTTCAATAAAACTGTTGACTCCTTCTTTCACTGCTTCTTGATTTATTGGTTTGTAAACGTTTTTTTGATTGCAACTAAATAACAATGCAATGGCTAACAATGGTAAATAAATAATTCGTTTCATAATTCATTCGTTGGTTTTACAAAGATTCGTGTTATTATCTGTAAATAATCCTTGCCGTGCAATTTACGATTTTTTAAAATCATTAAAAATGAAATATGCCCGGCATTAACGAGGAGGTTCTTTACCGATAAACCCAATAACAGGTTATGACTGTAAAAACATGATAAATAACCAGGAAAAAATCTGTATTAATGGAGTAAAATTTTAATAACCATACAGAATTTGCAATCATGCGGCTCTGTTTTTAACGCTTCATT